>NZ_CAXBAN010000060.1:0-9259 GCF_963973675.1 uncultured Planktosalinus sp.
TAGTTTTTAAAAGAAATTTAATGCCAACAATTTCACAATTAGTACGAAAAGGAAGAGCCAAAATAACCAAGAAGAGTAAATCGGCTGCTTTGGATTCGTGTCCTCAAAGAAGAGGTGTGTGTACGCGTGTATATACTACCACTCCTAAAAAACCAAACTCTGCAATGCGTAAAGTTGCAAGGGTAAGGTTAACAAACGGAAAGGAAGTAAATGCATACATACCCGGAGAAGGCCACAACCTGCAAGAGCACTCGATAGTATTGGTTAGAGGTGGAAGGGTAAAAGATTTACCGGGAGTTAGATACCACATCGTTCGTGGAGCCTTAGACACCGCAGGTGTTGCAGGCAGAACACAACGGAGGTCTAAATACGGTGCAAAACGCCCTAAGAAGTAATTAACAACTTTTAAAAAGAAGACATGAGAAAAAGACAGGCCAAAAAAAGACCTCTTTTACCAGACCCAAAGTTCAATGATCAACTTGTTACACGTTTTGTAAACATGATGATGCATGACGGTAAAAAATCGGTTGCCTTTAAAGTATTTTACGATGCAATGACAATCGTAGAAGAAAAAAAACAAGATGACGAAAAGTCGGCTTTAGAAACTTGGAAGGATGCATTATCAAATGTAATGCCTCACGTAGAAGTAAGAAGTCGTAGAGTGGGAGGAGCAACCTTCCAGATTCCAATGCAAATCAGACCAGACAGAAAAATTTCTACCGCTATGAAGTGGTTGATTTCTTTTTCAAGAAAAAGAAATGAAAAGTCTATGGCGCAAAGATTGGCTGCAGAAGTTTTAGCAGCAGCAAAAGAAGAAGGGGCAGCTGTTAAGAAGCGTATTGATACGCACAAAATGGCTGAAGCAAACAAAGCATTCTCACACTTTAGATTTTAATATACTACAATGGCACAAAGAGATTTAAAATATACTAGAAATATAGGGATTGCCGCGCATATTGATGCAGGTAAAACAACTACAACAGAGCGTATCCTCTTTTATACCGGGGTGAGTCACAAAGTTGGTGAAGTTCACGACGGAGCAGCTACTATGGACTGGATGGAACAAGAGCAAGAAAGAGGGATTACAATTACTTCTGCTGCAACAACTTGTAAGTGGGTTTTTCCAATGGAAAATGCTCAGCCAACCCCCGAAGCAAAAGACTACCATTTTAATATTATAGATACTCCCGGTCACGTTGACTTTACTGTTGAGGTAAACCGCTCATTGCGTGTTCTTGATGGTTTGGTTTTCTTGTTTAGTGCAGTTGACGGTGTAGAGCCTCAATCTGAAACAAACTGGAGACTCGCCGATAATTACAAAGTGCCAAGAATGGGCTTTGTAAATAAAATGGACAGACAAGGAGCTGACTTTTTAAATGTTTGTAATCAAGTAAAAGAAATGCTTGGTTCTAATGCAGTTCCAATTGTATTGCCAATTGGTGATGAAGCTGATTTCAAAGGTATTGTTGATTTAGTAAAAAACCGCGCTATTGTCTGGCATGAAGATAATTTTGGTTCTACATTTGATGTAGTAGACATTCCGGCTGAAATGGAAGACGAAGTGAGAAAATACCGAGCTTTGCTTATTGAAGAAGTTGCCGGATATGACGAAAATCTTCTTGAAAAATTTATGGAGGATGAAGATTCTATCACAGAGGAAGAAGTGCACGCTGCACTTAGAGCTGCTGTGATGGATATGAGTATCATTCCAATGATTGCAGGTTCAGCTTTTAAAAACAAAGGTGTTCAGTTTTTATTGGATGCTGTGTGTCGTTATTTACCCTCACCGGTAGATAAAGAAGGTATCATTGGTGTAAACCCCGATACCGACAAGGAAGAAATTAGAAAGCCTGATGTTAGTGAGCCTTTTGCTGCATTGGCATTTAAAATTGCAACCGATCCTTTTGTAGGACGTTTAGCATTTTTCCGTGCATATTCAGGGAGACTTGATGCAGGTTCTTATATATTGAACAATCGTTCAGGAAATAAAGAACGTATTTCAAGAATCTATCAAATGCATGCAAATAAACAAAATGCAATTGATTATATAGAAGCAGGAGACATCGGTGCAGCCGTTGGTTTTAAAGATATTAAAACCGGTGATACACTTTCTGCTGAAAAGCACCCCATTGTTTTGGAGAGTATGGTATTCCCGGATCCTGTAATAGGAATAGCTGTTGAGCCTAAAACTAAGGCTGATGTTGATAAATTAGGAATGGCATTGTCAAAACTAGCTGAAGAAGACCCAACGTTTACCGTAAGGACAGATGAAGCTTCGGGTCAGACTATTATTTCCGGCATGGGAGAACTTCACTTAGATATTATTGTAGACCGCTTACGTCGTGAGTTCAAGGTTGAAGTAAATCAAGGCGAGCCACAAGTGGAATACAAAGAGTCAATTACGCGAAAAGCAGATCACAGAGAAGTTTACAAAAAGCAATCTGGTGGTCGTGGTAAATTTGCTGACATTGTATTTTCTATGGAACCAGCTGAAGATGGAAAAGAAGGATTGGAGTTTGTAAACGAAATCAAAGGAGGTAACGTACCTAAAGAATATATTCCTGCTGTTGAAAAAGGTTTTAGAGAAGCCATGAAAAATGGACCTTTAGCCGGATTTGAAATGGATAGTATGAAGGTAACATTGAAAGATGGTTCATTCCACCCTGTGGATTCAGATTCTCTTTCGTTTGAGCTAGCTGCCAAAATGGGTTACAAAGCTGCTTCAAAAGCTGCAGGCGCTGTTATTCTTGAGCCTATTATGAAAATTGAAGTGATTACTCCAGAAGAAAATATGGGTGATATCGTTGGTGATTTGAACCGTCGTCGCGGTCAGGTTAGCAATATGGGAGACCGTGCAGGTGCCAAAACAATCAAGGCAACTGTGCCATTATCTGAAATGTTTGGTTATGTTACTACTTTAAGAACACTATCTTCAGGTAGAGCTACATCAACAATGGAGTTTTCTCACTATGCAGAAACACCCTCTAACATTTCAGAAGAAGTTATAAAAAAAGCAAAAGGAGCTAACGATTAATTTTACAGCGATGAGTCAAAAAATTAGAATAAAACTAAAGTCATACGATTATAACCTTGTAGATAAATCTGCAGAAAAAATCGTTAAAACAGTAAAAAACACAGGTGCCGTTGTAACTGGACCAATTCCTTTACCAACACACAAAAAAATATTTACTGTATTACGTTCTCCTCACGTAAACAAGAAATCAAGAGAGCAATTTCAATTGAGTTCATATAAGCGTTTGTTGGACATTTACAGTTCTTCTTCAAAAACCATTGATGCTCTAATGAAATTAGAATTGCCAAGTGGTGTTGAAGTAGAGATTAAAGTGTGATAAATAGATACCCACCTGCGTGGGTATACATGTCCGGAGCTTCGTGCGAAGGAAAAACGGTAAAAATACTTTCAGGGTCGAATGTATTTTGACCCTGATTTTTTAAAAATAAATTTAAACAAGTATTAATAATTAATTAAATAAACTATGTCTGGGTTAATTGGAAAGAAAATAGGCATGACCAGCATCTTTGACGAGAACGGAAAAAATATTCCCTGTACCGTAATTGAAGCAGGACCATGTGTTGTTACCCAAGTCAGAACCTCTGAGGTTGACGGGTATGAAGCTCTTCAACTTGGTTTCGATGACAAAAAGACTGCCAATAAAGCTGCCGAAGGCCACGCTAAAAAAGCAGGAACCGTTGCAAAACGTAAAGTCGTAGAATTCCAAGGATTTGAAGAAAATTACAAATTAGGTGACTCTATCACTGTAGAACACTTTACAGAAGGAGAGTTCGTGGATATTTCCGGAATTTCCAAAGGTAAAGGATTTCAAGGAGTTGTTAAACGACACGGTTTTGCTGGTGTAGGTCAAGCTACCCACGGTCAGCACAACCGATTAAGAGCACCTGGATCCATAGGTGCTGCTTCCTATCCTGCAAGAGTATTCAAAGGAATGCGTATGGCCGGAAGAATGGGGGGTGATAAAGTGAAAGTTGAAAATTTAAGAGTATTAAAAATTGTACCTGAAAAAAATCTTCTTGTAGTTAAAGGATGTGTTCCGGGTCATAAAAACTCTTACGTAATTATTCAGAAATAATGAAGGTAGCAGTATTAGATATCAACGGAAAAGAAACAGGTAGAGAGGTCAACCTTTCTAAGGATGTTTTTGCAATAGAGCCAAACAATCACGCGGTATACTTAGATGTTAAGCAATACCTGGCAAATCAACGTCAGGGAACACATAAAGCTAAAGAACGTGCTGAGATAGTTGGAAGTACCAGAAAGATTAAAAAGCAAAAGGGAACAGGAACAGCACGTGCTGGAAATATTAAAAACCCATTATTTAAAGGTGGGGGAAGAGTATTTGGTCCAAGACCCAGAAGTTATTCTTTCAAACTTAATAAAACTTTAAAGCGTTTGGCAAGAAAATCGGCTCTGTCGATGAAAGCCAAAGACAAGCAAATTTTTGTTATTGAAGACTTCAATTTTGAGGCACCAAAAACAAAGAATTTTACAAATCTTCTTGGCGCATTAGGCTTAGAAAACAAAAAATCTTTGTTTGTGTTGGGAGAGTTAAATAATAATGTATATTTGTCGTCGCGCAATTTAAAAGGTACTGAAGTTGTAATAAACTCAGAATTAAGTACTTATAAAATACTAAATGCAAACAGTTTAGTGTTATTAGAGAGTTCGTTAGAAGGGATTGAGCAAAACTTAAGTAAATAGAAATTATGAATATCTTAATTAAACCCATCATTACAGAAAAAGCAACCCGCGATGCTGAAGACAAAAATCGTTATGGCTTTGTAGTTGCAAATGAGGCGAATAAGATTGAAATCAAAGATGCTGTAGAATCGGCATACGGAGTTTCTGTTACTAAAGTTCGCACAATGAATGTTCGTCCCGATCGAAAAACTAAATATACAAAAACGGGTGTCATTACTGGTAAAACAAGTGCTGTTAAAAAAGCAATTGTACAGGTGGCAGAAGGAGAAACAATAGATTTTTACAACAACATCTAGAAATTAGACAACAATGTCAGTAAGAAAATTAAAACCCATTACCCCGGGTCAGCGTTTTAGAGTAGTCAATGGTTTTGATGCCATTACTACTGATAAGCCGGAGAAAAGCTTGCTTGCTCCGAACAAAAAATCTGGAGGTAGAAACAACAAAGGAAAAATGACAATCCGCCAAGTAGGTGGTGGTCATAAGAGAAAGTATCGTATCATTGATTTTAAAAGAAACAAAACCGGAATTCCGGCTACTGTTCAGTCAATAGAATATGATCCAAACAGAACAGCATTTATTGCTCTTTTGAATTATCAAGACGGTGAAAAGCGTTATATCATTGCTCAAAATGGTTTGCAAGTTGGTCAAAACCTTGTTTCAGGTGACAATGTAGCTCCAGAAATAGGCAATGCAATGCTTCTTTCAAGCATACCGCTAGGTACAATTATATCTTGTATTGAGCTACGTCCCGGACAGGGAGCAACGATGGCTCGAAGTGCAGGAGCATTTGCACAGTTAATGGCAAGAGACGGAAAGTTTGTTACTGTAAAGCTGCCTTCAGGTGAGACAAGATTGATTCTCTCCACTTGTATGGCAACAATAGGTGCGGTTTCAAACAGTGATCACCAATTGTTAGTTTCCGGTAAGGCCGGTAGAAGCAGATGGTTGGGTAGAAGACCCAGAACAAGACCAGTAGCAATGAACCCAGTCGATCACCCAATGGGTGGTGGTGAAGGTCGTGCTTCAGGAGGTCACCCGCGTTCTAGAAACGGTATACCTGCAAAAGGTTACAGAACCCGTACTAAGACAAAATCGAGTAATAAATATATCATAGAACGTAGAAAGAAATAAGCTATGGCAAGATCGTTAAAAAAGGGACCTTACGTTCACTATAAATTAGAGAAAAAAGTACAACTCAATGTGGAGTCAAACAAAAAGAGTGTAATCAAGACCTGGTCTAGAGCCTCTATGATAACTCCTGATTTTGTTGGACAAACCATCGCAGTACACAACGGAAAACAATTTGTTCCAGTGTATGTAACCGAAAACATGGTTGGACATAAACTAGGCGAATTTTCACCAACAAGATCTTTCAGAGGTCATGCGGGTGCTAAAAACAAAGGAAAAAAATAATAGGCTATGGGAGTTCGTAAAAGAGAAAGAGCAGAACAAGTCAAAGAAGCGAAGAAAAACATCGCCTTTGCAAAGTTGAATAACTGCCCGACATCACCAAGAAAAATGCGCCTTATGGCAGATTTAGTAAGAGGTGAAGACGTAGATAAAGCGCTTAATATTTTAAAATTCAGTCAAAAAGAATCTTCTCGCAGACTTGAAAAGTTATTGCTATCAGCCATTGCAAACTGGCAAGCAAAGAATGAAGATGCAAGTATAGAAGATGCCAATCTTTTTGTACAGGAAATTCGCGTTGATGGTGGAACCATGTTAAAGCGTTTACGCACAGCACCACAAGGGCGTGCACACAGAATTAGAAAACGTTCCAATCATGTAACAGTGGTTTTAGGAGCTAAAGATAACACACAAAGCAATTAATTAAATGGGACAAAAAACAAATCCAATCGGAAATCGCCTTGGAATCATCAGAGGATGGGAGTCCAACTGGTATGGAGGTAAAGACTACGGCAATAAAATTGCTGAAGACGACAAGATTAGAAAATATGTTCATGCTCGTTTGGCAAAAGCTAGTGTGTCTAGAGTGATCATTGAGCGTACTCTTAGACTTGTAACCGTTACTATCACCACTGCACGGCCCGGTATTATTATTGGTAAAGGCGGTCAGGAGGTAGACAAGTTGAAAGAAGAACTTAAGAAGATTACCGGTAAAGAAGTACAGATCAATATTTTTGAAATTAAAAGACCTGAACTTGATGCATTTTTAGTAGCTACTAGTATTGCACGTCAAATTGAAAGCAGAATTTCATACAGACGCGCTATTAAAATGGCTATAGCCGCGGCAATGAGAATGAATGCAGAAGGAATAAAGGTTCAAATTTCAGGACGTTTGAATGGTGCAGAGATGGCTCGTTCAGAATCTTATAAAGAAGGTCGTATTCCTTTATCTACTTTCAGAGCAGATATTGATTATGCTCTGGTTGAAGCACATACCACTTACGGAAGATTGGGTGTTAAAGTGTGGATTATGAAAGGCGAAGTGTATGGTAAAAGAGAACTTTCCCCGTTAGTTGGATTATCCAAAAAGCAAGGAGGAAAACCTGAAAGAGGTGGAGCTGGAAAACCAAAAGCACGTCGCAGAAAGTAATTTTTTAAATTAAAGAAAATGTTACAACCAAAAAGAACAAAATACCGTAAACAGCAAAAAGGCCGTATGAAAGGGATTTCTCAAAGAGGAAACCAATTGTCAAACGGAACCTTTGGTATTAAATCATTAGACTCAAGCTTTTTGACAGCACGTCAAATTGAAGCAGCGCGTATTGCAGCTACCCGTTTTATGAAAAGGGAAGGTCAGCTTTGGATAAAAATATTTCCAGACAAGCCTATAACTAAAAAACCCCTTGAAGTACGTATGGGTAAAGGTAAAGGTGCCGTTGAATATTGGGCAGCTATTGTTAAACCCGGTAGAATCTTGTTTGAAGTTGCCGGAGTGCCAGCAGATGTTGCTAAAGAAGCATTGCGTTTAGCTGCACAAAAGTTGCCGGTAAGAACCAAGTTTATAACCGCTAGAGATTTTCAAGCTTAATAATTCAATACTATGAAACAAGCAGAAATACAAGAAGCCTCTACGACCAAATTGCAAGAAAAACTTGCAGAGTCAAGAAAAGCTTATACAGATTTACAAATGGCTCATGCCATTTCACCGCTGGAAAATCCAATCCAATTGCGTATGCAAAGAAGATCAATAGCTAGAATTCAGACTGAATTAACAAAAAGAGAAGTACAATAAGTGTACGAAGCTGAAAGATGGAAAAAAGAAATTTAAGAAAAGAACGTGTAGGGATAGTAACCAGTAACAAAATGGAAAAGTCCATTGTTGTTTCAGAGGTTAAAAAAATGAAACACCCCATGTACGGAAAATTCGTGTTGAAGACAAAAAAATATGTCGCTCACGATGAAACGAACGATTGCAACGAAGGTGATACTGTAAGAATCATGGAAACAAGACCTTTAAGTAAATCTAAGTGTTGGAGATTAGTAGAAATCATAGAAAGAGCTAAATAATCATGTTACAGCAAGAATCAAGACTAAAAGTTGCAGACAACACGGGAGCAAAAGAAGTGCTTACCATCCGTGTGTTAGGAGGTACTAAAAAAAGATACGCTTCTATAGGTGATAAAATTGTAGTAACTGTAAAAGAAGCTACACCAAACGGAAACATTAAAAAAGGCGCTGTATCTACAGCAGTAGTTGTACGTACAACCAAAGAAGTAAGAAGACCAGATGGTTCTTACATTCGTTTTGATGACAACGCTTGTGTACTTTTAAACCCTGCAGGAGAAATGAGAGGAACACGTGTTTTTGGCCCTGTTGCCAGAGAATTACGTGATAGACAATTTATGAAAATTGTATCATTAGCACCAGAGGTGTTATAATAATCTAAAACGATGACAAAGCTTAAAATTAAATCAGGAGATACCGTTGTTGTTCTTGCCGGCGACCACAAAGGCATGGAAGGTAAAGTAATGCGCGTAATCACTGAAAAAAATAAAGCCATAGTAGAGGGAGTTAATCTAGTTTCCAAGCATGAGAAACCCAATGCCAAAAACCCACAGGGGGGCATTGTAAAAAAGGAAGCTCCTATACATGTTTCCAACCTGGCGCTAATTGATCCAAAATCAAAAAAGGCAACACGCGTTGGTTTTAAAATGGAAGGCGACAAAAAAGTACGTTTTTCTAAAAAATCTAATGAAGTAATATAGTTATGGGATATTCACCAAGACTTAAGGAAGAATATAAGGGAAGAGTTATCAAAGCCCTTACAGATGAATTTGGTTACATTAATGTGATGCAAGTTCCTAAATTACAAAAAATAGTAATTTCAAGAGGAGTAGGAGCTGCTGTTGCAGATAAGAAATTAATTGATTATTCAGTTGATGAAATTTCAAGAATTGCCGGGCAAAAGGCAGTTGCAACAATGTCTAAGAAAGACGTTGCTTCTTTCAAATTAAGAAAAGGAATGCCTATTGGGGTGAAGGTAACCCTTCGTGGTGAAAAAATGTATGAGTTTTTAGACAGACTTGTGACTTCATCACTACCCCGTGTGCG
>NZ_CAXBAN010000061.1:0-9232 GCF_963973675.1 uncultured Planktosalinus sp.
GTCGCAGTCTACATTATTATAAAAAAATACTTGCTGAATAATGGCCCAACCGGAATTCAAGGAATATACAACTAAGCACGGTGAAGTAATGCTTTATACCGGTACTCCTGATTGCTCAAAATTGGATTTACTGGCTACAGGCCCTGGAGATCTATGGCACAGCTCGTTTGAACAGGGCTATAAAAATGCCTTTACGGACATTGTTTTTTTTACAGCTACGTTTTGGTGGTATGTGAATGATTTTGACAATTTAGAAGAATGCGTCAGCTGGCGTATTAACCCCGACGCTTTTGTAATCAGAAAAAAAGTTTGGGAACAGCTGGACGGATTTGATCCTGTTTATGGAAGCAGTCTTATGCAGGCGCTTGACTTTGGTTACAACGGGTTACGTGTATCAGGAATGGTACCCTTATATGTAAAAGGATTGTACAAAGAGGAACACAAAGCCAATCTGCACATCTCAACTTTGGACAGGTATTTATTTTACCGAAGAAACTTTAAAACAGACCATAGTTTATATATGTTGTTCCGAAAAGGGTTTTGGAAATTAAGCGAATGGAAGGGTTTTTTTACAGCCCGTAAACAAACAGATTTTACATCTAAGCATCCGGTGGTTACTCCAAGGAATTTGAAAGAAATAAAGGGTAACCCGACGGTGAGTTATATCATTCCAACCATGCTTCGGCAGAAATTTACACTAAAACTGATGGAGGATATTGCGCTGCAAACGTATCTGCCTAAAGAAGTTGTCATCGTGGATGCTACACCGGAAAAGGAACGGGATGAATCTTTATATCAAAAGAAGTTTCCGTTTAAGGTGATTGTTAAATGGCAAACCACCAAAGGAAGTTGCAGGGCTCGCAACGAAGCCATTGATTTGTGTACCGGAGACTATATCATTTTTGGCGATGATGACATCCGTATTTTACCCGATTTCATTGAAAACCATATCGCCTTGTTACAAACCTATAATGCTATAGCCTGCAATGGACTGGATGTGATGGCAGAACACCTAAAACAGAACTTAACTGATTTAAAATCACGTTTGGATGCGATGGGTGAACAACGATGGATTGTTGGAGCTACCCGTAACTTCAGCAATGCCAATTCCTGTGTAAGACGCGATTATGTCAATCTGTTGAAAGGGAATGATATTAATTATGACGGAGGGTATGGAGAAGATGGTGATTTTGGATTGTCACTGGTTAAATGGGGCGCTACGGTCTTATACAATCCCTTCTCAGCAAACCTGCATTTAAAACCCCTCACGGGAGGATATCGCTGGTGGGGTACACAGGCAAAAATTTTGGGAAAAAAACGCAAACAGCAACCCTGGGAATTAGATAGCCCTGTGAAATGGATAAGACCCGTACCAAGTCCTACAATAATGTACCTATTCTACAAACACTATACTGAAAGACAACGAACAGAATACAAATACAAATATTTCTTTTTATACTTGTTTAAAAAAAACAAATGGACATTGCCATTACGAATTTTAAAGACTCCATTTAAATTGTTGCAGTTTAAAAAATCACAGTTTTATGCAAAGAAGTTAATGGAGTTAGGAATAAGACACAAATAAATACTAACCTCTACCCACTCACTATGACCACTTCCCTGATCATCTGCACCTATAAACGTCCCGGGCCCTTGCGGCGTTTACTGGAATCGGTAAGGGTACAGTCCCGGGTACCGGAGGAAATCATTATTGTGGATGGCTCTAAAGACGATGCAACTCAAAAAATGCTGGAAGCCATGACTTTTGAAAACATAAGGTATTTTCAAGTCAGTGCGCAAGACCGTGGCCTGACCCGCCAACGGAACTTTGGCATTCAAAAGCTTGCCGGCGATAGTGAAATCGTTTGTTTTCTGGATGATGATACCGTATTGGAAAGTGACTATTTTGAGCAGTTATTGGCTACTTACCGGCTGCACCCTGATGCCCTGGCAGTAGGAGGCTATATCAGCAATGAAGTGGCCTGGGTGCCTGTCCCGACTGATTATGTTGCCCGCGTGGATGAATTTGTTTACGACGGCTACAAACGCACAGACGGCAGCCGGTTTGTGTTGCGTAAGAAACTGGGTCTGGATAGTGATGTGCCCCCGGCTCACTTTCCGGAGTTTGGGCATGGCCGTAGTGTGGGCTTTTTACCCCCCGGCGGAAAAACCTATCCGGTGCAGCAAATTATGGGAGGCGTAGCTTCTTATCGACGGGAAGTGTTTGACATGATGAGCTTCTCCACGTATTTTGAAGGCTATGGCCTCTATGAAGATGCCGATTTTAGTTTAAGACTCTCCAAAAAAGGCAAACTCTATGTCAACACCGCCGCCCGTTTGCAACATTTGCATGAACCTTCAGGCCGCCCCAATCAGTTTACTTACGGCAAGATGGTGGTGCGCAACGGCTGGTATGTATGGCGGGTAGCCCATCCCCATCCCTCTTTGAAAGCACGGTTCAAATGGCACGCCATTACCCTGCTGCTGACCTTCGTACGATTAACCAATGTAGTGACCATCAAAAAACGTAAAGCAGCTTTTACCGAAGCTCTGGGAAGGATTGTGGGCTGGTGGAGTTTGTTTTTTTCTTTGGGTGCTTTGCGTGAACCCTACGCATGAGTAAGCAGGAAACAAGTAATCGGGATTTACATTTCGTAATTCATCCAGCTACCTCAAAGTTGAAGATGTAAAAAAAACCTCAAATTTCATAGATGTTTTAGATTTAAAAGAAAAATACAACACCCTTGGCAAAAAAATCAATAGATTTATATGCTTAGTAGAAAACTCAAAATAACCCTCACTTTTGTATATTTAACCAAAACCCGAGAACCCGAGAACCCGAGAACCCGAGAACCCGAACACCCGTAAAACCCGTAAACCCGAGAATCCGCAAACAAATCCATTTGAAACTTCTAATCATCACCCATACACTTCATAAAAAGCAAAACAACACTTATTTTGCTTACGGCCCTTATATAAAAGAAATGTGGCTATGGGAAAAGTATGCTGATGTTATTCAAATCATAGCACCTTTAACACCAGAAGTGCCTGAGGCAATTGAACTTCACTACAATCACGAAAACATACATTTAAACCAAGTCCCTGATTTTTCTTTGATAGGTATTAAAAATACAATCAAGACTGTCTTTAAAATTCCCGGTATCATTTTCAAAGTATTTAAAGCCATGCGTGCAGCCGATCACATCCACCTGCGTTGTCCCGGGAATATGGGTTTGCTGGGGTGTGTGATGCAGGTATTCTTTCCGAAAAAAAAGAAAACAGCTAAATATGCCGGAAACTGGGATCCTGCCGCCAAACAACCCCTGAGTTACCGCTTTCAAAAATGGATTTTAAACAATACCTTCCTCACCCGAAACATGCAGGTAATGGTTTACGGTCACTGGCCGAAGGCATCCAAAAACCTACTTCCCTTTTTTACCGCCACCTATGCTGACTCCAAAAAACAACGCATTACAAAAGAATTCACGCCCCCCTTCAAAGCCTTGTTTGTGGGTGGCTTAACCCCCGGAAAAGACCCTTTGTATGCCTTGCAACTGGTGCACCGGTTACAACAAAAAGGGGTTGATATCTGTATGGACCTCTATGGGGAAGGGGTTCAGCGCAAAAAACTGGAACAGTATATAGAAAAACACAAGCTCAAAAAAAGCATAACTTTAAAAGGCAATCAAGCTGCTGAGGTTATAGAACAGGCTTATAAAGCAGGTCACTTTTTAATCCTTCCTTCAAAATCAGAAGGCTGGCCCAAGGCAGTGGCCGAGGCCATGTTTTGGGGGTGTGTACCGATGGCAACAACGGTGTCCTGTGTGCCCGAAATGCTGGGGAACGGGAAACGGGGACGCTTGCTTTCTAAAAACCCGGAAGAGGACGAGCCCCATTTGTTAGAACTGCTGTCGGATAAAGAAACAATGAAACGAATGTCTTTATCTGCGCAACAATGGTCTCAACAGTTTACTTTGGAAGCTTTTGAGGAAAAGATTAAGCAGCTGATTGAGGGTTAGGATTTTTTCACGCAAAGCAAAATAAGTAGAAAAAAGACCGCAAAGAGGGTTGTTAAACATCATTTAGATTGTTTACAACTCTGTGAATACCATCTTTAAGTATTTTGGTGTTAAAGTTTATTAGTAAGCCGAGTCTTTTTTCAGATAATTTAAGATAAGTGAGTAATTGTGAAAAATGAACAGGAGCTAAATTTTCTAACGATTTTATTTCCACAATTAATTTATTTTCTACGATAATATCAACTCTATAACCAACTTCCATTTTTATTTCTTTGTAATAAAAAGGTAGAGGGACTTGTTGTTTTACTCCCAGTCCAGCTTCCTCAAGATCATATGCTAATGCATTTTCATAGGCAGACTCGAGTAAACCCGGACCCACTTTTTTATGAAGCTCTAGGGCAATTCCAATTACTTTATATGAAAGTTCATTTTCATTCATTGTACTAAATTACAATTTTTTAAATTATTGTATATTTCTTCGCGTACTTTGCATTTCTTATGTTGCTTTGCGTGAAAACTGATATTTTCATTATTTATGATTTTTTAATTTAAACAATTAACCCTTGAAAATCCTTCACCTCATAGACTCCTTAAACCCCGGTGGTGCCGAGCGCATGGCCGTTTCCTATGTCAATGCGCTGACGAATCAAGGCGTGGAAGCCCATCTATGGGCCACCCGGGAAGAAGGCCTCTTAAAGGAAACCATTGCACCCGGTGTTCACTACCGCTTTTTAAACCGACGAGGTCCCCTTGGTCTGCGGGCACTATTGAAAGCCTCACAACTCATTGAACAGCAACACATTCAACTCATCCACGCACACAGTACTTCCTGGTTTTTTGGTACGCTGCTGAAATGGCTGAACCCTTCAGTGAAACTCATTTGGCATGATCATTATGGCAGTCGGCCGCAAAGCTTGAAACAAGCAACCAAAACATTGGTTTTTTGTTCAAAATATTTTAGCAAAGTAATTGCAGTTAACAAAGACCTGGTTCAATGGCATCAAACCCATTTGCGAAACATACAAAGTGATTATATTCCAAACTTTGTCTCAAAAAAAGTGGTTCCCGTAGAAGCTGATTTAAGGTGCAACACTACCAACACGATCATCTGTGTAGCCAACTTACGGAAACCCAAAAACCATGAAAACCTAATCACAGCTTTTTCAAAGGTGCATAAGACTGCATCAGATTGGAAACTACTTTTGGTAGGGAAGACGATGAAGGATTCCTATACGGATGCCGTTTATAAATCAATCACTAAAGAATCTTTAAGTGAAGCAGTCACAGTCTTAGGGGAACGTGCAGATGTATACAAACTACTTCAACAAGCTGAAATAGGGGTGTTGAGCTCTGATATGGAGGGCCTGCCCATGACCCTTTTAGAATATGCCCTCTCAGGCTTGGCCGTGGTGACCACCGATGTGGGTTATTGCCGTGAAGTAGTGCAGGACTTTGGTAAAGTGTTGCCCCCGGGCAACCCTGAAGCCCTTGCCAAGGCTCTGGAACATTATATCAGTCACCCGGAGGAACGCGCTAAGGATGCTGCCAATCTCCAGCGGCATGTGCTTGAAAATTATACCGATGAAGCGGTCATACCCCAAGTTTTAAAACTATACGACGACTTACTGATGAACTAATTTTTTAGGGAGTGTAACATTCAATCCCTTTTCAATACTGATAATGCATAAAAGAATGAAAATGATGGATACCAATTACAAACACTGCCTAACCTATGTTTAAAAAATTCTTTTTTCTGGAATGGAAGTCCTTTATCCGTTCGGCATCCTTCAAGGCCAACATGGTGTTGAAAGTGTTTATGGCGTTGGGAGCTTTGTATTTTATAGGCATGTTTTTATTACTGGGCTTTGGTGCTTATTTTATATTGGAAAAATTTGAACTGGAACCCTTTGCTACCGTCAACCGGTTTTTGATGTATTATTTGCTGATGGACCTGCTCATTCGGTTCTTCCTGCAAAAAATGCCGGTGATGAATGTGCGGCAACTGCTCACCCTGCCCATTTCTAAAAGCACGATTGTAAAATATACCCTGGGCAAAACCATTTTGTCGTATTTCAACTGGCTGCACTTGTTTTTCCTGCTGCCCTTTTCAGTGGTGCTAATGATAGAGGGATTTGAGGTAACGAATGTACTGGCGTGGTTCTTTAGTGTATTTGTCTTGATTTTCTTTAATAATTTCATCAATATATTGATCAATAACAGAGACTGGTTGCTATATACCATGGGTGCTCTACTCATTGCGACAGTGAGTTTGCATTATTTTGGAGTACTGGACCCCACCTTGTTTGCCGGGCCTGTTTTTCAGAGTTTGTATGACCAGCCTTATTTAATCGTGCTGCCCTTGTTGCTGCTTGCGGTGGTAATGGGGTTGACCTATCGGTTCTTTTTCAGTCGCCTGTACCTGGATTCGGGGCTATCCATCAAGCAGCAGGATGCCAAAACCGAACAACTTACCTGGCTGGACCGCTTTGGATTGATGGGAACCTTCTTGAAAAATGACATCAAGTTGTTGCGCCGGAACAAGCGTTCCAAAACCACCTTATTGATCAGCCTCCTGTTTGTTTTTTATGGCTTGCTCTTTTTTACCGGTGCGGTGGAAGCTTATGAAGGACCTGTGTGGCGTATTTTTGCGGGCTTGTTTGTTACAGGGGGCTTCCTCTTTACTTTCGGACAGTTTGTGCCCAGCTGGGACAGTGCTTACTACCCGCTGATGATGAGTCAGAACATTCGCTACCGAGACTACCTGAACTCCAAATGGTGGCTCATGGTGGTGGCAACCACGGTTACCACACTACTGAGTTCGTTTTACCTCTATTTTGGATGGGAAGTCTATCTGGCAATTATCGTTGGAGCGATCTATAATATTGGCGTCAATGCTCATGTAGTACTGTGGGCAGGGGCGTATGTAAAAACACCCATTGACCTCACACAAAACAAAAATGTGTTTGGCGACAAACAGGCCTTTAATATCAAGAGTATGTTGCTGGCCTTACCCAAACTGTTACTGCCCATGCTATTCTACGCGATAGGACATTATGCCCACAGCCCTGAACTGGGCTATCTGATAGTAGCTCTGGCAGGCATACTGGGGTTTGCATTCAAAGAAAAAGTATTCACAATCATCGAATCAATCTACAAGTCAGAAAAATACAAGACGATTGCGGCATATAGTGAGAATTGAGTGGTGAGTGGGTAAAAAGGATGGGGCTGTTAGGTGAGAGTTCTATTTCAAAATAGATAAATACATCGCGTGTGGATCCCTTTAGGGACATAGGGCAGGAAGGAGTGAAAGTTTAAAATAGGATTAATACTATTGAATTAAGAATTTGAATGGGTCCGGAAAAGAGAAAATAGAGTAGAGAAGATTAGATTCAAATAACAACTAATAGTGGATTATGGCTATGAACGCTTTGCGAAACTTTGTGGAACCTCTGCGCAACATTGTGGTAAAATAGAATGAACGTTAAGAATTGATAAGTAAAGTCGAGTAAAACAAACAAAAAAAATAGTATGATACAAGTAGAAAAATTAAGCAAGACCTATGGAACCACAACGGTGTTAACCATTCCGCAACTGGAAATTCCCAAGGGGCAGAGCTTTGGTTTGGTGGGAAATAACGGTGCGGGTAAAACCACTTTTTTTAGTTTGTTGCTGGACCTGATTCAATCCTCTACCGGGCACATCAACAGTAAGGGCACACAAATCAGCAGTAGTGAGAATTGGAAATCGTATACCTCAGCCTTTATTGATGAAACGTTTTTGATTGGGTACCTCACCCCCGAAGAGTATTTTTACTTTATCGGAGAACTGCGGGGCTGGAACAAAGCCGATGTCGATCAGTTTCTCGAGGGGTTTACCGATTTTTTCAATGATGAAATCCTTAACAAACGAAAATACCTGCGTGACCTCTCCAAAGGAAACTCCAAAAAGGTGGGCATCGTAGGGGCCCTGATTGGCAATCCGGAAGTGATCATTCTCGATGAACCCTTTGCCAACCTCGACCCCACAACACAAATTCGTTTAAAACGCATTTTGAAAGAACTGGCCGCAAATAAAGAAATCACCATATTGGTCTCCAGCCACGATTTGCAGCATACCGTAGAAGTTTCCAACCGCATCGTCGTGTTGGAAAAAGGACTGGTGGTCAAGGACCTCCATACCAACTCAGAAACCATGAAAGAACTCGAGGCGTTTTTTAGTGGGGAACCGGAGACAAAAGAAGTGGTGAGTGAGTGAGTTTGTGAGCAGTGAGACTGTAAGCAGTGAGTGGTAAGAATGTTCAGTAACAGTGATTGGTGTTCAAGGTTCAGTGTCTAAATAGAATTGATGGAAATGTTTTCAGGATTTCGGGATTCGACAAAACCTTAGTATAAAACAAAATTCCAGCTTAAGCGCCACATCCTTTAGGGCCGGGGAAATGGCGCGGGAGGATTTGATTCAGTGAGCAGTGAGTGGTTCGTTTTTTCTAAAATCGTACATACAAAATCAAGTCCCCCAGTTCACAAGTTCACAAGTTCACAAGTCCACAAGTCCACCAGTCCACCAGTCCACCAGTCCACCAGTCCACCAGTAAACCAGTCCACCAGTAACCTAGCCCTGCATTTTATTCCCAAAACACAAATCACCGGCATCTCCCAGTCCCGGGACGATGTAGCCGTGAGCATCCAGTTCGGGGTCTATGGTGGCGATCCAGAGGGTGTAATTTTCGGGTAATGCGTTTATAAGGTAATCAATGCCGGGCTGCGCACCAATGACTGAAACGAGGTGTACTTTTTTTGGGGTTCCCAGATGTTTGATGGCTTCCAGTACGTTGACAAAAGTGCGTCCGGTGGCCAGCATGGGGTCGGCCAGGATGAGTGTTTTTCCTTCCAGCGAAGGCGATGCCAGGTATTCTACTTTGATTTCAAATTCGGTATCAGAGCTATGCTGTCTGTAAGCCGATATAAAGGCATTTTCGGCCTCGTCGAAACAGTTCTGCAACCCGTGGTGCAAGGGCAAACCGGCCCTGAGAATGGAGCAAATTACCAAAGGGTCACTGGACAATCCGGTTTCTGCAATCCCTAAAGGGGTTTGAATCTTTGCAGGGTGGTAGGACAGCGTTTTGCTGAGTTCGTAGCCCAGCAGTTCGCCGATGCGTTCAATATTTCTTCGGAAGCGCATCGAATCTTTCTGGATGTTGATGTCCCTGAGTTCGG
>NZ_CAXBAN010000062.1:0-9218 GCF_963973675.1 uncultured Planktosalinus sp.
TTGTTGAAATAAATGCAGTGAAAGTAGCAATATAAGCGCCCATCATATTGCCAATATGAGTCAAATACCAATGATAAGCTTTGTTTGGTCGCACGACAAAGGACTTTAAGTTGGTATAAGAGATTAAGAGTCCCCCCAATCCAAATCCAATAGAAAGTAGTGCTCCATTCGATAGATATCCTTTGGAAATTCCATAATAAATTCCTAAACCAATAAAAACCATATTGGCGACTCCATTTAAAATTCCGGCGATCCAATCAATTTTTTCGGGGTGTTGGTTTTTATGAATTTTCTTGAGCTTTAGTATACGAATACCTGCAAACACACTGTAATAACTTAGAAAAGCAATAAGAAATAAAAACCGATTGAACCGATAACCTGCCACAATAATTCCAGTTATAAAAACAGCGGTCATTGCCCAAAAATAAATTTTTCCCGATTTTCGGTGCAAGTAGTCACCTTTCCCACTAAAAATGGCTATGGCTCCGGTAAAGAGTGCAATACTCCCCACAACAATATGAAGATAAAGAGTGTATTGGATTATTTGTTGCATTCATTTGAATTTTTAATGCCGCAAAATTGCTGGTTATTATTAACCTAACTCCTTTAAAATAATGATTTGGTAAGAACTGACATCTATTTGGTAAGAACGGGCAATCTATAAAAAGCTAAGGTTTCAGGAATCCTGTATCCTTTTTAAAAGTGCATCTGACTGTTGTCGGGAAACCGGTATAGGTTCTGAAATATGGTTTAAATGAAGTTCGAGATTTCGGGCATTTCCACTCACTTTTTGTAAATGTTCTAAATTTACAAGATATCGTTTATGGCACCTGAAAAACATGGTATCGGGTAATTGAGACTCAATAGCTTTTAAGCTGTTTCTTACCAGTTCCATCTGTATTTCCCGCTTGTCCAGAAAAAAAACTTCTATATAGTTGCCATCAGATTTTGTATAAATGAATTGGTGAGGCTCCAGTTGTAAAGCTAATTTTTGATTTTCTGCCATTATAATGATCTTGGGTATAGACATTGATTTTGGTTTTGTCTCTTTCAAAAGCAACTGTTCATTCAGCTTAAGTGCTTCTTTATGTTTAATTTTTTGATAATGGTATTGTTCAAAAATCACGAGAAAAGAAACCGGTAAAAAACCAATTAAAAAGGTACGTATAAAAACCAATTGTAGGAGCTTCCACAAATTTTGTTGCGGATTGAGAAGTAAAAAAAGTATTGTCAAAAAAAACATTATAATTGCAAGAACAAAAAGAATTAATAAGATTTCTTTTCCTACAGTCCAATTTTCTTCAATGACAGATGAAAAATAAGTTTTTAGAATACTTACAATCAAGAATATAGATAGTGAAACCACCACAGCAAATAAAACACTCCAAAAGAGTGTTTGCGCGGTTGAGAATGTTTGAAACTCAAAGGGACGAAATAGGAGTAAAATCAACAGTGTGAATACAAAAGGAATTAACACACTAAAGCGATTGAAGATAAATGGATGCGGTTGTTTGAGTAGTTGAATCATCAAAAGCAAATTTAACCTTTTACATGGTTCTAATCAAAATTATTGAAATCATCAATAGACCAAGTTAATTAATTATGACGATTATGAACTTTTAGCAATAAAAACGATAATCCTATCAAAGCTTTCCACAGGAAAACACAAGTAAATAATAGATTATGAATAGCTTAATACCTCCATTTATTAGCCAATGCCACCAAACTCAACATTACAGGCACTTCTACTAAAACGCCCACAACAGTAACCAAGGCTGCTGGGCTTTGAAGTCCAAAAAGGGCAATAGCTACCGCTACGGCCAGTTCAAAAAAATTGCTGGTGCCAATCATTGCTGCAGGAGAACAAATCGCATGAGGCAACTTGAGCTTTTTTCCGCCAAACCAGGTGATAAAGAAAATAAAGTAAGATTGAATAATCAGTGGTACAGCAATCAGTAAAATAATCAAGGGATTATTCAGGATGTTGGTACCTTGAAAAGCAAACAATAAAACCAATGTAAGTAGTAAGGCTAAAATACTCATAGGTTTTAAGCGTGGTAGAAATGTTGTTTTAAACCATTCTTCACCGTATTTTTTAACAAGTATTTTGTTTGTAATGACACCCGCCACCAAAGGAATCACTACAAAAATCAATACCGAAGCTACCAGTGTGTTGTAGGGAATAGTAATATCTGTAATTCCAAGCAACAACCCCACAAGAGGCACAAAAGCAACTAGAATAATCAGGTCATTGATTGAAACTTGAACAAGAGTATAATTGGGGTCACCATCTGTTAGATAAGACCACACAAAAACCATGGCTGTACAAGGTGCGACGCCAAGCAAAATGGCTCCGGCAATGTATTCTCCAGCCAATTCGGGTTCAATCCAGGCGGAGTAGAGGTGTTCAAAAAAAATCCACGCGAATAAGGCCATGGTAAAGGGCTTGATTAACCAATTGACAACCAGTGTTAGAATGAGTCCTTTAGGTGCTTTGCCCACATTTTTAATACTGCTAAAATCAATTTGCAACATCATAGGATAAATCATTAGCCAAATTAAAATTGCGATCGGAATATTGACATTATAGATTTCAAGGTCTGCCAAAAATTGCATGCGCTCTCCAGAGATTTGACCGATGCCTATTCCGACAGCAATACACAATACCACCCATAAGCTTAGGTAGCGTTCAAAAAATGGGATTTGCTTCTTAACTTCATTCATTTTTCAGTGATTTTCGAGAATACATAAAATAATTCTGTAGCAATTTGAATACTGCGTTCGAAGTATTGTACAGCTTGTTGGGGGGTGTTGTCAAAAGCTTTTGGATCCTCAAAAGTAATGGGAATACGTTTTTCGGCACCGGCAATAAAAGGACAACCTTCGTTGGCCTGGGAGCAGGTCATGATGGCTGCAAAACCGGAAAGAGGATTAAAAGGATGATTATAGGTTTTTGAAAACCCGATAACCGGATGGGAGTTTTCATTAAAGGCGATAGCATAAACAGGATTCTTTCCTTCTGAAAGAGTTGTGATTTCAAAACCCTGTTCTCGTAAGGTCTTACCAACAAAAGGAAACATAGCAGTTGACTCAGTACCACCAGAATAAACAGTCACTCCTGGAATTTTAAAATATGTTGCTAAAGTCTGAGCCCAAACTTGTGATAAATGACTCCTGCGTGAATTGTGGGTACAGATAAAATTCAAACGGACATCTTTATTTTGTTGGACTTTGTTTTGAATATAATCTGCAAGTGTTTGTAAATTTTCTTTTCTTTCGTTTGTAATAGAATTGATGTCAAGAGATTTTATTGTGGCTTTAATTTTTGGAAAAACAGAATTTTTCATAGGTTATAATTTAGCAAATAGAACAATTAGGTGGATTAAAGCCTTTAAATAGTTCGGTAAACATTGCTTTAATTTCGTTCCATTTTTCCGGATTGATACAATAGTTTACAGACACACCTTCAACAGTTCCTTGAATGATACCTACATTTTTGAGTTCTTTTAAATGCTGACTAATAGTGGCTTGAGCCAGACCTAAATCACCAACCAGTGTAGTATTGCAACACGTTTCAGATTTCAACAAAAATTGAATGATTGCTATCCGGGCAGGATGTGCCAGCACTCTGGCATAAGCAGCTAGTTCATTTTGAGTAGTGCTGAATAAAGCAGACTTTGTTACACCCATATTTTTATTTGTTTAATTTGAAAAATAAATACATTGCAATATTACGATAAAATCAAAATATATAAAAGTATTCTGAATTTATAATTTTCTGAAATTAATAAAGGATTCTTAAAAGGAGGGTTAATTAAAAATTAAAATACCAATTGATTGAGGTCCAAAAACTATGCCTTGGGTCACTAATAAAAAGAGAGTCAAACCTATAGTCTAATCCAAACTCAAATTTATTTTGTTCGTTTAGAGTGTACCCAAGCAACGGCACAACTCTTAATTCAAGTTCATAATCTGAACTTTGAAATTTATTAAGAAGTTCAAAATTGGTTTTGATGTAGAATTCTTTTGGGTCAACAGTTTGCCCATTTAAAGGCACTTCAGGAGTAATCCTATATCTAAACCTGAACTCAGGACTTTGATTCGATGAAAAGGTTTGATCAGCTGCAAATCTATGAGCAAGTCTGTATCCTGTTTTACTTTTAACAATTGAAAACTGTTGAATTGTTCTGTGTATGGCTTCTCCATTTCGAAGCCTAATTAAATATCCACCGGCAACTCTTGAGTTGAGTCCAACTTTTTTAGCCGCAATAAGTGAAATATCGGTAAGAAGGTATTCAAATTCTTTATTGTGATTTCCTTTGAAATCACCATTTTGAATCAGTAGTCGTGATTCTGTTTTAAAATTCACCGACCAGTCTTTTTCTAGTTTTTTGTTTAAACTAATTGACGGTAATACGCCAAACTGATAAGTACTTTGTGAATTTGATTGTTTGGGTATTATTAAACAAAAAAAAACTATTATGAAAGTAACAAATTTAATATTCAAGGTTATTTGATTTTTTAAAAATTATTTTACTAGTATTAATTAGTTGACCTTCATCACTGAAAAGAAATTCAAACTGTTCTGATTTATTTTCTTTTACACACTTTGCAACAAGTTCGTATTTAATATCGAAACTTTCTTGAGTTTCTTCTTGTTTAAGAACTGATATCAACACATTTTGATCACCTGAAAATTGCTTTTGAATTTTAAATATTTTATGTGTTTCACAAATATTGTTTAGTGTTGATTCAATGGCTTTCTTTATCTTCGTTTTCAGGTCTTTGAATTTAATTTCAATTTCAACATCTTCAATAATTCCCAGCGTGTCAAATTCAACACTGTACCATTTTCTGTTCATTTTGAATTTTGCTTCTATACTGGTAGTTTCAAGTCCATATTCAATATACCATTTAACTTTCCCTGAAATTTGTGCTTCTTCAATAAAGTTCAGAGCAGTTTTCGGAACATCTTTAGACTTTAAACGACTTTCTTTTTCAAATTTCTCCTGGCCCTGTATATTTGTTGAAACAATTCCAATGAGAATGATAATTAAGAACTTATTTAATTTTAGATTCATAATGTAAGATTAGTTTAATTCAATCTTGAAAATTACTTCAATTGAATCAATCCAATTTATGCTTAACATTAAGAATTTGTAAATATATTTTTAAATTTAAAATATTGCAACTTAAAGAAAGTTCAATTTTAAAAAAAAAACTTTTTGACAGGTGTAAAAGAGTTTTTTGATTAATTACTTTCCGATACAATATTTAACTATCCCTATATTCATTGGTGTTGTAGCATTTGGGCAACAAATGGGAAACAAAAAACACAAAATAAGAGAAGATTAGCAACAAACATTAATAATGTTAATTACAAATATAGCATAAAAAAAACCACTCATAAAGAGTGGTTTTCATACATAAAACACCAAGCATTAATTAGCTGTTCCAGAGCCTAAATAAGTACTGTTTGATACTTGACTACCATCGGCAGTGATAAATGCCATAAATAGCTCCACTGTATCTCCTGCGTAGGTTGTTGGGATAGCAACAATTTGAGTTCCTACTGTTCTGTCTGTTCCATCAGTTAAAGAAATAGATTCTTTCTTTGATGGATTGTAAACCAATAACATTGCTTTATCGGTAGCGTTTGCATTACCTTCAGCAGAGTTATCATCCCAGTTAAAAGTTACTTCTCCCGCAGTTGTAAGATCAGTAGTAGGGTTTAAAGCAGTCGATAAACCTCCTCTACTTACCAAAGCGTTAGCATAATCTACATTGAAGTTTGGCTCAACTCCACCAATAGCATTATTTAACACATACGACATTGCAGCATTAAATGCTGTTTTCTTCACTGCTAAAAACTTATATCCTTTCTGGATAAAAGGTTTAACAGCTTGAATAAATTCTAAAGTCACTGTAAACTTATTTCTTTGGTTTACCTGACCTACAGTTCTTGGATTCGCCACACTTGAAGGTTTAATTCTAATGTAGTCAATTCCTTTCCAGCTTCCACCGATAATGTTTCCAACCTTACCTGAAAGCCCTCCTAAAATACCTTGAGCAATTTTACCCATAACATAAATGATTTAAATGAAACTTACTTTTCTTCGGACTTGGTACGGACTTAACACGAAGCTGTACCTTCCGCTGAAATATATGGCAAGTTTTATGCTATTCTTTCAATATGGATTTTGTTGCTTTAGATTGCTTCTTTTTGCATCAGAAATAAAAAAAACAATATTTTTTTTACAAAGAAAAAGAGAAAAAAGAAAGCAGTTCAATTGATGGCGTGGACATACTGTCAAGTTTTTTGGAAAAAATATTGCTACACAAAAAGGCTACAGAAGGATATGCCAAAAGACAGGTGCAAAATTTTTTTCAAAACCCGTAGGGCTTGAACTTTATAGTATGATAGCGGTGGATGTAGGAAGGCATCTAACTTTGCAACCTTTTTGCTTCTTCCTTATCTAAATATGGATGTTTAAGGCGTTCGTACATTAATTGTCTGAATGGTAAAGTTTCTTCGGTTGGATAAGTATTAAAGTAATTATACATTGCAATTGCCATATGCTTTGTAAAACGATTATATTTTTTAATTGGAACGAAATAAAGGCCATTCAAATGTTCAAATTTATAAAGGATGCCTTGTAAGGCTAAATTATTGTTCTTCAATTTATAAGCTAAATAGAAACTATTATTTGATAAAGCTACCTCATCAATATATTTGAAATTTTCTGCAATAAAGTCTAAATCCAAGTTTTTCCTAAACTTCCAATAGCGACCATTCTTTTTTTTGTGAATCAACTTATCCTCTGCTTCTTCAGATGTAGTAATCGTATTTAAAATAAATTTGTGCTTCTTTAATTTACCAAGATTGGTTTTTGATTCAATTATTAAATTTAAAATGCTTTGGTTATAGAAAGCGTCAAATCGTTTTAGGAATAGGAAAAATCGAAATGCTGAAATAACGAAAATAAAATCCCTTCGTTTAGCTCCTGATTCATTAATGTTATCATTCGTAAAATGAATATTAAATTCTTTCCTTTTATTATCAAAGCCTATTGATAAATGTTCTCCTTCTTTTAATGTTGGTGCATTAAAAATGAAACCATTTTCATCAGTATAATTAAAACGCAGATATAGTTTTTTTAAATCATCAATCATTCTACAAAGTTACTATTTATTCTTTCGAGCAGGTAATCTAAAAGGCGCGAGCCGGCTGCGAGATGAGCAAGGGTGTTGTGGTAATAGCACGTTGCATTTTTTTTGCATAAGTGCGTACCACAGCAACGGTTTACCGCAAGGGTGGCGGATTTTTTGATTCTTATATTATATCAGAAGGGTTTTTATTGGTAGTTCAAAATAGTAATGTTTAGGCAAGTGCAAGGATTGAAGGAAGCAATGGAAGGTTTGGGAATAGTTTTCATTTAAGGTTTGCCGTATTTGACACGAAGTAATGAAGTTGAGGAAATGCCGTATTTGAAGGAAATTATGATTTGAATTTACTTGAAGGCAAACCGTAATGTAGAAACTATTGTGTGGTGGATGGAATTGCTGACTGAATGAGTTGCTCTTGTGTACTACTTGCGAAATAGGATAATCCGCAGTATTCATTGAAGTTTAAGTTTTCTGAAAAATCAAGATTTAAAATGCAATACTCACATATGTTTAATTTTACTGCGGTTATCTTATTTGCAATCTTGGGAAGTTCAAAAAATGTGACACCCGTAAACCTACATATTTAAACTAATCAAATAATAATTTATAGATTCAATTTAATAAAAAATCAACATTCTAATTGAAGCTATATTTTATGTAGGTTTTGCCCGAAGCGACCCGCAGGCTCGCATAACATTAAGTAGCGGTTGCCCCTTAATAATTTTTAACAGCACAACGTGCTGACCTTATTGGGATTTTAAGGGGCAAAAGTAGCTACGGGTGAGGAAGGCGAGTAATGTGTGAAATAAAACAAATAAATAGTACCAACGAGGACGTGTCGCCGCAGTGGTACTATTTATGGTATATGCAAGCCCTTTTAACTTGAGAGCTTTTTGATTGTGAGATTGCTTCGATTACTACGTAATGACGATATATAAACAAACTGGCTTGCAGATATGTTTTATGGAACTAAATGGAACAACTGACGAACACCTTATTACCTGCTCACGGATTATGATGTCATTACTAATTCTATTTTAATTACCTAATTCCAATTCATCCGTTGTAATCTAACTGCATTTAATATTGCTAATAATGCTACACCTACGTCTGCAAATACAGCTTCCCACATTGTTGCTAAACCACCTGCACCTAAAATCAATACAATTACTTTTACTCCAAATGCTAAAATGATGTTTTGCCATACAATTTTGCGAGTGGAACGACTAATTTTAATCGCCTTTACCACTTTTGAAGGTTGGTCTGTTTGAATGATAACATCTGCTGTTTCAATAGCGACATCACTTCCTAAACCACCCATTGCTATTCCTACATCACTTGCTGCTAAAACTGGTGCGTCATTAATACCATCACCTATAAAAGCAATTTTATTTTCAGGATTTTGTTTTAAAAGTTCAACTTCATTTAATTTATCTTCTGGTAACAAACCTCCTTTAGCCTTTTCAATATTTAATTCTCTTGCTACTTGTTGGGTAATGGAATCCTTATCTCCAGAAAGCATCATTATATTATTAATACCAACTTTATGTAAGGCTGTAATTGTTTCTTTTGCATCGTCTTTTAATTCATCTGCAATGACAACATAACCTGCAAATTCATTGTCTATAGATACTAATACTATAGATTCTACAATAGTTTCTGTTTCCTCTAAAACTTTAATATTATTTGCTGTCATTAGGGCTTTATTACCAACTAAAACAGTCTTACCATTTACAATACCTTTTAACCCTTTTCCTGCTATTTCAGATACTTCAGAAGCCTCATAATCTTCGCCTACTGCTTTATATTCTAAAATGGCTTTTGCGATTGGATGTGTGGATTGTTCTTCCATCGCCATCAGGTACTTCATAAACTCTTTTTCATCCCAACCAATTGCTTTGATTTCTTTTATTTTGAAAACACCTTTAGTAACCGTTCCTGTTTTATCCATCACCAACGTGTTTATCTTGGTCATTGCATCTAAAAAGGAAGCACCTTTAAATAAAATTCCGTTTTTTGAAGCTGCTCCCAATCCTCCGAAATAACCCAAC
>NZ_CAXBAN010000063.1:0-9209 GCF_963973675.1 uncultured Planktosalinus sp.
CACCTTTGGGGGCATTTTGCGGAATGCAAACAATCATTTGTTTGGAGTTGAGCAAATCTTCTTCAATGAGTTCAGGATGATGTTCTTTAAGGTATTTACACAACGCTTCATCTTTGCCTATGCGAATGCGGCGGATGTAGTACTCATTGTGCCAGGCGTGAATGCCTGAAGAAGTACCCAACACCAGGGAGGTCGTTCCTGAAGGTTTGATAGTGGTGGTGCGGGCAGCTTTATTGATGCCTAGTTGAGAAGCTACTTCTTCATTTGTTTTTTTGACAAGCTGAGCGGCTTCATCCAGGTCCAGGCTGTCGAGTTTTCCGGAGGCAATACCTGTCATTCCAACGCCGATGAGGGCATCTTTTTCGGTATGGGTTTTCCATTTTTCGCGTAAGTAATGAAAATTGGTAAAGCCGGCCTGTAGGGTGCCTAAAAAAGCCGCTGTGGCCACACGCTCATTGAGGTCTTGTTGACTTTCGATGTTGCTGACATTGACTTCACACAAATTACAAAATTGGAAGGGTCGCAAAGCAATTTCACAACAGGGGTTGGTGCCCCAGTCTGAATTGTTAGTGAAGTAAAACCCGGGTTCGCCGCTACCACTCAGTTCGATTTTTTTCCACAGCTCAAAAAACGCACGTTCGCAAATGTGCTCGCGGTGCAGTACTGCCGAGTTGTTGGCACGTCCGCGTTGCTCGTTCAATTCCCACCATGGACCGAATTTGCTTGTTAACATATCCTCATCGTCGTGGGAGAATAGCGCAATCATCGCAGAACGACGGATGCCTCCTGCGAGAACTGCATTGGCGATGTGGCACATCATATCATGGCACTCCAGCGGGGTGAGTTGTTCGCCATCTTGTTTGCGGTCTAAAATAGCTGAAAGGTGGGCGATACAGATTTTAAGAGGTTCGGGTCCGGGTGCTTTTCCGCCGGCAGTGACGAGGCGGCTCCCTTTGGGTCGAATGTCTGAAAAATCAAAATCGGGTTTGGACTCGTGAATACCAAAATAGTATTTCAACAAAACTTTGACTGCATCTGCCCAACCTTCCAGGCTATCACCAACTAAAAATTTTCTTTGCTTGCTTCCTTTTTTGATGGGTGGCAGGCCGGCCACATGGTGCTTTTGTACTGAATAGCCCACACCGGTACCTCCAAGCAAAAGGAACATGGTTTCTGAGAATGCACGAATATCATCCACAGGCAAATACGCACAGTTATAAATCCGGCTGTGATTGCGGTTGATGGCCGGACCCGCAAACTGCATGGCTCGCATAGAGGGGAGTACCTTTTTGTTGCGGACCTGTTTCATGTGTTCCACTATTTGAGTAGTGAGTTTAGGGTATTTTTCCAGCATCATTTGCTCATAGCGGTCACAGATTTCCTGCCAAACCTCCCTGCGGTTCTGCTCGGGGAGGAAGCGGGCATATTTCATATGTACAACAATATCTGAGAGTATTTCCTGATTCATTTCCATAATTTTAACTATTTAATAGGTTAGCAATTGCTTTTAAAATTAAGTATTAAATGAATAAAAGATAATATTATCTTAAATAGCTATTAACAAAGTTTTCAACAAATAGGGTTTATCCGAATTATCCCGAATTTATACGAATTGGCCGGGTTGGAATTTATTGCAATACGGCTTTTTCCAGTTGTTTTGCTTTGGGAAAAAGGATGTTGTTTTCCAGATGCACATGCAAGTGGAGGTCGTTTTCAAACTCTTCAAGTTTGGCATAAAAGGCCTTGTAAGTATTGCAAGCACTTTCAGGTGGGGTATACTTATTTGATAAAAGTTCAATCTGACGAAACAGTTCGCCGGCATGTTCATGTTCATCTTCCATCATAGCTATGGGGTTGTTCACGGTTCCAAATGCCGGACGTGGAAGTGTGTGGCCTTCTTTTTGAGCATTTTTCATTTTTTTTATGAAGGGGAAGAGAATTAACTCTTCTTTTTTCATATGGCTGGCGAGTTCACCCACAATACTTTTTACCAATTCATTGATTTCCACCAATTCGGTGTAATGATGGCCGTGGACTTTCATCACTCTTTCAGCATACTGAAGGAGCAATGGAGAATTTTCTTCTACATAGGTGTGGTGGACATTGATGATATGATCGGTGAGGAAATCTGCTTGCCAGGATTTATAGTTATACGTACGATCGTGTTCAGTCAGTGCCTGGATTAATTCTTCTTCCAGACTAGCAACATCAAGCCCTTTTTTTTCACACGCCCGTTCAATGCTAACCCCACCGCCGCAGCAAAAGTCGATGCCGTGTTTTTTAAAGATGTGGGCGGTTTTAATGTTTTCTGTAACCAGGTCGGCAACGGTTTTTTGTTTTAGAGTTTCCATTTTTAGAGATATTAGATGTTAGACGATAGATATTTGAGTTCTTTTATGGTGTAAAGATCTTAAATGGCACCTTCTTATTTTATGACTTGGCGCATAACGATACTTTTAATGCGATGGAATCAGGCTATTGCTCAATAAAGCACTAAACTAAAATATTGTTTAATTGAGCAATATTTTAGTTTATTGTAGAATTTAACGATGTTAACATTATGGTAGCAATTATTAAAGGCGACATTAATGTCTCATGAGTATTAAAAATCCTTCTTTTTCGCTTTCGCAGAAATACGCCAAACCGGTAGAATGACCCATAAGGAGAGCATTCCGAAAGAAATCAATGCACCCAGCGAAGTACCCAAAAACTTTTTAAAGACCGCTCCTGTATAACTCAACAAAGCTGAAATATCAAGCTCCAGTAATATCAAGATGCGTGAAAGGTCAATAGGATTGAAAATGGTAGCTAGCAGTGAAAACTTATCCAGTGGGTACTCCTGAAAGTATACTAGAGCCAGTAAAAATAAACCGTCATAAATAACAGCGAGAAATAACCACAACAAAACAGCATACCCAAATCCTTTGATTTTATTTTCGTTGGAAAGAGCGATATTAAATGCCAAGGCGGTAAATATAAATGTTAAAAACACCCCTGTAATCAATAAAACAGTAAAGTTCCAAATGACTCCTGATTCAAAAAGTCCGTAAGCCGCGAAGGGAATTCCCAGCCCTAATACTAAGCTAGCGGATAGGGAGATGGCTACACCCAGGTATTGCCCGATAAAGATAGAGCTTCTTTTTACAGGTTGGGCAAGGAGGAGCTCTGTAAATTCTTTGGAATTGTAGTAGTACATCACTCCAAAAATAGTCCCAATCAAGGGAATCAGAATAATAATCACATTCATCAAGGTGATGACCGCTCCTGAAAGGTCGTTGTTGAGAAACAACAAGGTTACACCCAATAAGAGGTAAAATAAAAAGTAGATATAACTCCAGCGGCTGCGGGACAAATCGTAAAAGCTGTATTTTAATATTTTAAGCATGATTTTCAGATAATATGTTGGCTATGGCGTGTTCAAAATCTGTTTGGCCGGTTTTGGTTTTGAGTTCCTGTACCGAACCGTTGAAATATATTTTTCCTTCTAAGATAAAGATAACCCCTTCAGCGATTTCTTCCACAAAACTCATGATATGCGAAGTGATTAATATTGTTTTTCCTTTTGCTTTTTCAGCGTTAATGAGCTCTTTTAATCGTATGAGTGAAATAGGGTCCAGTCCCGAGGTGGGTTCATCTAAAATCACAAACGGACTGTCAAACATAAAAGTGAGCACCAAATTAACTTTCTGTTTGGTGCCTCCAGATAATGTGCTTAATTTTTTATTTAAAAAGGGTTCCAATTTAAAAAATGTGATGAGTTCGTCATCCTTAGCCGGTTTATTACGCAAGTCTTTGATCATTTTGATAAGTTCTTTCACGTTAAGGTTTCCCGGGAAGTTTGCAATCTGTGGCAGGTAATCAATTTCCTGACGGTACTTCCAGTCTTTGGAAATAGAGGTCTCATTGATGGTAATAGTTCCCTTGTTTGGCACGACCATTCCCAATATGCTTTTAATGAGAGTGGTTTTTCCACTGCCATTGGGGCCGAGTACCGCAAGGATGCTTCCTTTTTTTATAGTGAGGTCTACACCGTCTAATACGACGTTACTACCAAATTTTTTATGTAAGTTTTCAATAGTTACCATACAATTCGTTTCATTTTTGGGTTTTCATCAACAAGTTCTGCAGGGGTGAAAATAGGTGATACCTTTTCCGAAAAATCGATGATGTCAATAAATAAGCTTCTTAGTAAGATTATAGCTTCAGGCGTTTTGTTGACCAAATAGGAAAACAGTTTCACCGGCCGATAAGACACATCTCCAATGCCATCTTTATCGAGGTCATAACCGCTGTAGTCACTCCAGTAATTGTTATTGAATTTGTTGCTGTTGACTCTTCCTGCGTAAGCAACATCAAAGGAATTATGTAAAAAATTGTTTTCTGTAAAACTGTTTTCATAACAGGCACCATGCACTTTAATGGCATAGCCGTTTCCTATAAAGTTGTTTTGATGATAAATGATGCGGTTGGTGCCATCAGCATTGATGGCTACTGTATTGTCTTCAAAAATATTGTTTTTGAGTTCCACATCATTGATTTCCTTAAGTAGGAGTCCGTATGAAGCTGGCCCCCAATTTTTTCTAAAAGTATTATTGTACATAATAATTTTTTTAGAAAACATGACTGCGACGCCGGCACCGTTGTTTTCAAAATGATTGTAGTGATATTCGTTATCATTGGAAAACATAAAATGCAATCCATAACGCAAGTTATTTTTGGAAGTGTTTTTTTCGATGTAACTGTTGCTTCCAAATTCCAGATAGATGCCGTCACGCATTTTAAAGACATTGTTGTTTTTGATAACCACATTTTTAGAGTGCCAGAGGTGGATACCATTCCCGGCAGCGGCTTCTTCAGTAGCATTGCCGGAGATTGTGTTGCCTGAAATCAAACCGGTATCTGACTTTTCAATTAGGATACCGAAAAACGCATTTTCGATGGTCAAGTTAGTGATAGTAAAATTCTCAGCATAGGAAAGGAGAACTGCAGCAAATTCTTTTGTAAAACTGTTACCTACATTTTTGATTGTTAATCCATCAATAGTAACATTTTTGGCTTTGACACTAAAAATAGTGCCTTTGAGTTCGCCATCTATCACCGGATTGTCTTCTCCAAGTATGGTGAGTGACTTTTCTATCACGATAATACTGTGTTCTTTATAGACTCCTTTTTTAATGAGAATAGTATCACCATCAACAGCCTGTTCAATAGCAGTCTTTACAGATGTCGCTTCACAAGAGGCACAAACCACAATGGTTTTAGCCGTTATTGAGCTTGTGAAAAACAACATAGCAAGAAGTAGGTTAAGTAGTATTTTAAGACTAAAACGCTTCATTTATGAAAGGTGAATATTTTTAATGATGATTGTTTGTGGTGTTATCATTGAAATGAGACTGCAATGTTTCCCAACTATAAATTGTACCCGTATGCTCATTTTTGAGTGCTTCAGCCTTTTCCTGTGAATTAACAGCACTCAAATTAGCGCCCATAGGGCTCGTTATGCCTGGGCTGATGATAAAGTAAGCTTTTTGAGCATCTAACATTTCACCGGCATTGCTGTAATTGGCAACGAGAACTGTCGACAGAACTTCAGGAGTGTATTTTTCCTTAATATTATTTACCATACATTCTATGGCGTCATATTTAAATTGTTTTCCTTTTTTGGTGACAAGTTGTGCCGCGTGTGTTTGATCTACGATAGTCATTTTACAAAATTGACACGCATCGTGACCATAGGCAATGGGTTCTGGTTGCACGTTGCATGACATGCACACCAATGCAATGTTCATAAAAAGTAGTAGACTTTTCATAGTATTATTTTTTAAGTGTTTTAGCTTCTTTCCTGCCTACAAAATACGCAATTAATGTGAAAAGCATACCTAAAGCAAGTCCATAGCCTCCTAGTCGGGGGTAGGAGTGAGCAGTAAAGTTGAGTATGTGAGCTGTGCCTAGTAGTGGGGGTTTATAACTCAGAGGATTTCCATCTGCATCGGTAAGTTTTAGAATCGCTTTTGGATCGAGATCTGTTCCATAGTCTAACAACCAGGCATTAAAATCATACATACCCATTATACCCAGAACACTCATTAACACAAACCACCCTAAAAACCATTTGTAGCTCACTTTACCAAAAAAGCCTAAGATTCCAATCAAAACTCCAAGAATTACCATTCCGGTAATCACTTGTGGAAAGATTGTGAACTCCCACATTTCTTCAGCTTTGGGAATTTTTTTCATCCCTATGTAGTGGTTAACACCATCAATATTTTGAATGTCAAATTCTTCAACACCTTCAATACCATCAATATAGATGTTCATTCCCAACGGGTCAGGATATTGAGGAGCGCCTAGGGTAATATTCCATAAAGGGAACTTGAAAAGCCCCAAGAGTAACAGTGCTCCGAATATCATTAATATACTTGACTTTTTCATTTTGTGGAGTTTTAGATTTAAAAAGCGGGCAGACATAAAGGTGTACTACCCGCTTTACATCAAATCAAAAAATTAATAACCAATTAAACTTTTGTGATTTAATCGAGTGACCATTTTAAAGGTACACTACTGCCTTTTGGCGATACTCTTACATAGCCCTGCATTTCCTGGTGAAGTGCAGAACAGAAGTCTGTACAATAGAACGGCCATACACCCTCACGTTTGGGCTCCCAAATGAATGTTTTAGTAGCTCCGGGCATAATCAACAGTTCTGAAGTATTTGCGCCAATCATTGCAATACCGTGGGGAACGTCATAATCTTGCTCAAGATTTGTAACGTGAAAGTATACTTTATCTCCCACTTGAATTCCTTCAATATTGTCTGGTGCAAAGTGACTTCTAATCATCGTCATATAGACGTGTACTTCATTACCGTTTCGTTCTACACGTGCGTCTTTTTCATTTTTCACAGCCTGCGGGTGTTTATTATCTTCCAGCTTGAAAATCTTTTTAGAGTTTTTCATCACGATATCTGCCTTGATTCCGGCAGCATAGTGTGGTTCTCCAATGGTTGGAAAGTCGAGTAAGAGTTCCATTTTTTCACCTGAAATATCATAGAGCTGAGCAGAGTGGTTAACCTCGGGGCCTGTTGGTAAATACCGGTCTTTGGTGATTTTGTTCATAGCTACTAAGTATTTTCCAAAAGGTTTTTGAGAGTTTCCACCGGGAATCATCAAGTGACCTACAGAATAAAAGGTTGGCTGACGGTCAACCACTTCCCAGGTTTCCAGTTTCCATTTTACCACTTCAGAAGAGATAAAGAAGGTGGTATAAGCATTTCCTTTTCCGTCAAACTCGGTATGTAGAGGTCCTAAGCCTGCCTGTGAAACAGTTCCTGCACGGATGGATTCAAAACTTAACACCGGTACACCGTAAGCTTCGCCGTCATAGTCTTTTTCTTCGATGGCTTTAATCATTTTAGTGTATGAGTGGACGGTCAGGTCTGTTGACAATTTACCGCTTCCCACAATATATTCACCTGATGGATCTACGTCACAGCCGTGAGGAGATTTTGGGATGGGTAAGAAGAAGATGGCATCGGGCACATCGCGAGGGTCCACTGAAATGACTTCATTTTTCATGGTAGTTGTAGCGATGTGTGTGTGTTCATCCATCACGTTGTGAGCGTAGGGTACGTTCATTTTTTCACCACCACCATTTTTCACATATTCCTCGATTTTTTTCCAGTTTACGGCAGCGATGTAATCTTTATCGTTTTGAGAAGCGTTTACTTCCATTAAAGTATGTGCTTCTTCGGTATTGTAGGAGGTAAAGAAAAACCAGCCGTGAGATTTTGCTCTTCCGGGGTGTGCCAGATCATAGTTGAATCCGGGCATTGCAATCTGGAACTCCAGGTTCATTCGGCCGGATTCAGGGTTTACAGAGATGAAACTTAAAGGCCCTTTAAAGTTACCTTTCATTTCATCAATAGGCATATCTTTTTGAGGAGATGGAACTGCAAATCGAGTACCTGCTACTACATATTCTGTGTTTTCAGTAACAAATGCAGAAGCGTGGTTACCGGCACTATTAGGTACTTCAATTATTTCGGCTGTTTCAAAAGTGGTCAGATCAATTCGGGCAATACGAGGCGTATTATTTTCGTTGATAAACACCCATCGACCATCAAGTTCCCCATTGGTTTGTGAAATATCAGGGTGGTGTGAGTCTCCCCAAGGCACAAAACCATAAGAAGTGTTTAGCATAGCTTTGGTTTCTTCACTGTACCCATAACCTTTTTCTGCATCTTGTGAAAATACTGGGATTACTTTAAAGAGTCTTCCTGAAGGCAATCCATAAACAGAGAGTTGTCCACTGAATCCACCGGAAAAGAATCCGTAGTATTCATCATATTCGCCAGGAGCGACATAAGTTCGTTCGGCAGCGCTCGATGCCATTGCACCTGATTTTTTACTGCCTTGTTCTCCACCGCAGCCTACAAAAAGGGCAGCGATGAATATTGTAATCATACTGAGGGTTAGATTTTTCATATATATTGGTTTTAATTTTTAGGTAAAATAACGTCTTCAACAATGTGTACCCATCCGTTGCTTACGCTTACTGATGCAACAATTTTGGTGCCGCCAACATAGATGTCGTCCCCTTCTTTGGTAACATCTAAATATTTTCCGGAAGCCATATAAAGCTGCCTGTCTTTTTCAATATTGCGTTCCAGTGTTTCAATAGGGTAATTGCTGGGTGCGACATGATTGGTAAGAATATAAGCCAATTTCGATTTGTTTTCAGGCTTTAATAGGTCTTCCAGCGTTGCTTTGTCAATTTTATCGAAAGCAGCATTAGTGGGTGCAAAAACTGTTAATGGTCCTACATTAACTAATGAATTTTCAACTTCTGCGGCCTGAACAGCAGCCACTAAAGTGGTATGGTCTGGCGAATTGATGGCCAATCGCAGGGCATTGGGTTCAGCGCTTTCATCCTCAATAAAGGCTTGACCTTTATTGGATGTTGAGGCCTCAGTAATTGAAGTAGTGCTTTCTGTTGCTTCTTCAGTTTGTTGCTTGTCTTTGCATCCGGTTAGGACAATCGCAAACAACAACATAAATAATAAGGTTGTTTTCATAATTGGTTGATTTTAGTTGTTATTGAGCATCGTATTTTCTAAAGTATTCCAGAATTGCACGTGCGTCTTCTTCACTGACGTTTTGATTGGCCATTACAGCCATGTTTGATTCAATGAGTAGTTGTTTTGCAATGGG
>NZ_CAXBAN010000064.1:0-9144 GCF_963973675.1 uncultured Planktosalinus sp.
AGTTTGACATATAAAATCCATACTTTCTATTGTAAGCTTTGCAAAAACTATGAGTCAAAAAATAAAGTCCTTACACAGTTACTTAAGAAGTACTCGACTAGAACGCTCAGTATGTCTCAAAAGCAAAAAATGAAAGAGACAATGGCTATGGAAAATATTGATACTTAAACCCTGAGTTCAGCAATCAACCAAATTACGGGAATCGCTTCCAACCAAAATGTTGTAAAATAGATTGACCTTTTGGGATTGGAAAAAAGTAAAAACACTGCCAAGACAATTAACAATAAGTTTGTCCATTTTAAGGGGTTTGGAACGAATGATTGCAGCCAATATTCTAAAAGAAGAACTAATGAAAGTATGAACATCCCTAATATTTTTGTGTTGCGAACTCCAATAAGCTGCGGGATTGTTCCCAAAGAGAGAGCATCACTTTTAAGGTCCCGTATTTCAAAAGGAAGAATTAAAACTAAAATAAATAAAAATCTTTGTAAAAACAGGAACAACCCACTTTGCTCTATGTTTTTTCCGATAATGACTAAAGGGTATATCACTGTTACTATGGACCAAACCAACGCGATAATTCCAATTTTAAGTCCAGAAACATTTCTCAGGTTTTTCCCTCCGGGAAGAACCGGAATAGCATAAAATAATGTAAGCAACCCTGTAAGGGCTGTCCACCACCAAAGCTTGTAAGGCAAAAACCATAATAATAAACACATTACCATAAAAGCAATAAGTGAAAACAACTGAATTAACTTTAAATTTTTAGGTAAAGAACGATGGTGCCATTTGGCCAGGCCTGCATAAAGAACAAAGTTATAACCGGTTATTGCAGCTGTGAAAACAAATCCCAATAATACCCAATCAAAATTTATTTTATAACTCAAAAGGGTCAGCCAGGTAAGTGCAACAGCTGAAAGCGACACATGTATGCTACTGTGAATGTAAAAGTTCAGAAGGTTTCTTAAATAGTTCACCAAACAAAAATAGCCAAGCTGGGTATATCATTCACCTACTTACAAAAAAATTAACGCAATTCTATGTTTTATGTCATAATAATTTCCACTTTAAAATTGTAATTTTGTGAACCAAAAATTCTCCTAAATGAACACAGACTCTTTCGCACTAAGGCATATAGGACCTCGAGAAAGCGATCTTGAAGGTATGCTAAAAACTATAGGTGTTGATTCTATTGACCAACTTATCTATGAATCAGTTCCAGATGATATACTATTAAACAAGCCCATGAATTTGCCAAAAGCACTTTCTGAGCAGGAATATCTTGCTCATATTGGGGAATTATCAAATAAAAACAAACTATATAAAACTTATATTGGTTTAGGATATCACAGTACAATTATGCCACCTGTAATTCAGCGGAACATACTTGAAAATCCGGGTTGGTATTCTGCATACACACCTTATCAAGCTGAAATAGCACAAGGGCGTTTGGAAGCTCTATTAAATTTCCAAACCATGGTAAGTGATTTAACAAAGATGGAATTGGCAAATGCATCACTTCTTGATGAAGCCACTGCAGCAGCAGAAGCTATGGCTTTATTATATGCTCTCAGAGACCGGCAGCAACAAAGAGACGGGGTTGTCAAATTTTTTGTCTCAGACGAGGTCTTGCCACAAACAATATCACTTTTAAAAACACGAGCGATTCCAATTGGCATTGAACTGGTAGTAAGTAGTCATCAAGAGTTTGATTTCTCTACTGAATTTTTTGGCTGCTTACTCCAATATCCCGGAAAAAGCGGGATGGTTTATGACTACTCAGATTTTATTGAAAAGGCCAAATTATCTTTTATAAAAGTTGCAGTAGCAGCTGATATTTTAAGTTTAGTTGCACTGAAAGCTCCCGGTGAAATGGGTGTAGACGTAGTAGTTGGTACAACCCAGCGTTTTGGAATCCCTATGGGATATGGTGGACCACACGCTGCATTTTTTGCAACTAAAGAAGCCTACAAAAGAGATATTCCCGGAAGAATCATTGGGGTAACTAGAGACACAGACGGAAACCGTGCACTAAGAATGGCTCTTCAAACTCGTGAACAACACATCAAAAGAGACCGTGCCACCTCAAATATCTGTACTGCTCAAGTTTTACTAGCCGTTATGGCCGGAATGTATGCTGTTTACCATGGACCAAGAGGGTTAAGGTACATTGCGGATAAGGTTCATAAAACTGCCTTAACTACTTCACAAGCCATGGAAAAATTAGGCATTAAGCAAGAAAACAGGAACTTTTTTGACACCATTCGATTAAAGGTAAATGCTCAAAAAGTCAGAACAATTGCTGAACAAAGTGGAGTCAATTTTTACTACCCAGATGAAGACACTGTTGTTCTTTCGCTGAACGAGACTACGACTGTTGATGATATCAATCAAATCATCACAATTTTCGCGAAAGCGACCTCCCAAAATGCTTTTGAAATCGAAACTTTAACTGAAGGCAAAGCCATTCCTGAAAGCGTTATCAGAACAACAGATTTTTTGACTCATGAAATATTTAACAGCTATCAGTCTGAGACAGACATGATGCGTTATATCAAAAAGCTTGAACGTAAAGACTTGTCATTGAATCATTCTATGATTGCTTTAGGCAGCTGTACAATGAAGTTAAACGCTGCTGCTGAAATGCTTCCCCTTAGTGATCCACAATGGGGCAATTTACACCCTTTTGTTCCTTTGGACCAAGCTGAAGGTTATCAAGTTATTTTAAAAAATCTTGAGGACTATTTAACTGAAATAACCGGTTTTGCCGCAACTTCATTACAACCAAACTCAGGAGCTCAGGGAGAGTTTGCAGGACTTATGGTGATAAGAGCTTATCATGAATCCAGAGGTGATTATGACAGAAATGTATGTTTGATTCCTTCTTCTGCCCACGGTACCAATCCCGCTTCGGCAGTGATGGCCGGAATGAAAGTAATTGTCACTAAATCGACTGAAGAAGGTAATATTGACGTGGAAGATTTACGAGAAAAAGCAACAAAATACAAAGACAACCTTGCTGCTTTAATGGTAACTTATCCTTCAACTCATGGAGTATATGAATCAGCTATTAAAGAAGTAACCCAAATCATACATGATAACGGTGGTCAGGTTTATATGGACGGTGCCAATATGAATGCCCAGGTAGGGTTGACCAATCCTGGAGCGATTGGTGCAGATGTTTGTCACTTGAATTTACATAAAACATTTGCCATTCCACATGGTGGTGGCGGACCGGGTGTTGGCCCCATTTGTGTAGCTCCACAGCTTGCGCCCTTTTTGCCAGGCAACCCAATAGTAAAAACAGGAGGAAAACAGGCCATTACAGCAATTTCTGCTGCTCCCTGGGGCTCGTCATTGGTTTGCTTAATTTCTTATGCTTACATTAGAATGTTAGGTTTCCGAGGGCTCAAAAAAGCAACTGAATATGCAATATTAAATGCCAACTATATTAAAGAACGATTAAAAGGGCATTATGAAACATTGTATTCGGGTGAAAAAGGAAGGGCCGCCCACGAAATGATTCTTGATTGCAGACCCTTTAAGAAAAATGGCATTGAAGTGGTAGACATTGCTAAACGATTAATGGATTATGGTTTTCATGCTCCCACGGTATCTTTCCCGGTCGCGGGTACACTGATGGTAGAACCCACTGAAAGTGAAAGTAAAGCCGAGTTAGACCGTTTTTGTGACGCGATGATTTCAATTAGAGAAGAAATCAATCAAACAAATTCTGATAACCTAAACAATGTACTCAAAAATGCACCCCATACTTTACAAATGTTAACTTCAGATGTATGGGATTTCCCATACTCGAGAGAACAGGCTGCATTTCCATTAGATTATATAACTGAAAATAAATTTTGGCCAAGCTGCCGAAGAGTTGACGAAGCCTATGGAGACAGAAATTTGATTTGCACTTGTGCACCAATTGAGGAATATATGGATTCATAAATATTAGATAATAATCATCTATTAAGTGCTTTTTGATATTCACAAAAAGCACTTTGATTTTATATAAAATTGATACATATGAACTTTTAAAGTACTGTGTTTTTTATTATTTTTTAATTGTAAAGTCATTTAATTGATTAATTAGTAACTTACGACCAAAACAATCATCCTATGAAAACAACCGTAAAAATAACGGGAATAGGAAGCTATATCCCCGATACTATAGCAACAAATGAATCTTTTATTTCCAACCGATTTTTAAATGAAGATGGTTCTGAAATCAAAGATTCCAATCCCATAATTATTGAAAAATTTAAAGCTATTACCGGAATTAAAGCAAGGCGCTACATTGAAGAAGGCCTGGTTACTTCAGATATTGCATTTATAGCAGCCGAGAAAGCAATTAAAAATGCCGGTATCAATCCTGAAACAATTGATTATATTATTGTTGCCCACAATTATGGGGATGTTAAATTTCAAAGCAATCAAAGTGACACTGTTCCCAGTTTAGCATCTAGGGTAAAACATTTGCTTCAAATAGAAAACCCAAGATGTGTTGCTTATGATGTACTTTTTGGTTGTCCCGGCTGGCTGGAAGGAGTCATTCAAGCAAATGCCTTTATGAAAGCGGGAATGGCAAAAAACTGCTTAATTATTGGTGCAGAAGCTCTTTCAAGAGTAATTGATCAACACGACAGAGATTCAATGATTTACAGTGATGGTGCCGGTGCAGTAATTTTGCAAAGTGTTGATGAAAGCGGCGGTATAATTGCCCATGAAACGGTAACACACACCAGGGATGAGGCGCATTTTATCTATTTTGACAGAAGTAACCAAAAAGAAGAAAGTGACAAGATAAGATATATAAAAATGTATGGAAGAAAAGTGTATAATTTTGCTTTGACAAATGTTCCTTTAGCAATGAAAAGCTGTTTGGACAAGAGTAATGTTGCTATCAAAGACATCAAAAAAATATTTATCCACCAGGCCAACGAAAAAATGGATGAAGCAATTTGTCAACGTTTTTATAAACTTTATGATATGGAAATGCCCAAAGACATTATGCCCATGAGTATTGGTGAATTAGGCAACAGCAGTGTCGCTACTATTCCCACTTTGCTTGATTTGGTTTATAATAACAAAATGAAAGATCACAAAATTGAAAAAGGTGACCATGTAGTTTTTGCCAGTGTGGGTGCCGGAATGAATATCAATGCTGTAGTCTATCAATTTTAACCAATGTACGAAGGAAAACACCCAAAAAAACGCTACAAAATCACTCAGGATTTTTTAAAAGAAGTTTTGCCCGAAAACTCTAAAATTTTGGATTTGGGTGTAGAAAATCCATTTTCAGAAATTATGAGTAAAATGGGTTTTGAGGTTGAAAACACAAAAGGTGAAGACCTTGATCAAGATTTCACATCGGTACAAGAATCAGCTGCCGAGGTAGTTACTGCTTTTGAAATATTTGAACACCTCATTGCGCCATACAATATTTTAAAAGAAATCAAAGCCTATAAACTCGTGGCTTCAGTTCCTTTACGATTGTGGTTTGCACCGGCTTACCGCAGTAAATCTGACAAATGGGATAGGCATTATCACGAATTTGAACCCTGGCAGTTTGACTGGCTTTTGGAAAAATCGGGTTGGGAAATCAAACGGAATATCACATTTACAAATCCGGTAAGAAAAATTGGTTTCAGACCCTTTTTACGTCTTTTTACAAAAAGGTATTATTTAGTTTATGCGGAGCGAAAAATATAAATGTTGTGAATTTCTACATCATCATTCCAGCACATAACGAAGAAGACTTTATTGAAAAGACCTTAATGTCTTTAGCCAACCAGACTTTGCTCCCTAAAAGAATTGTGGTAGTTGATGATCATTCTACAGACAAAACTGCGTTAGTAGCTGCACGTTTTAGTGAAAAATTTCATTTTATACATTTGATTAAAACAACCTCAGAAGACACACATCTTCCCGGCAGTAAAGTCATCAAGGCATTTTACAAAGGATTTGAAACCCTGGACGATGACTATGACATCATCTGTAAATTTGATGCCGATCTGATTTTTCCTGAAAATTATCTCGAGAAAGTTGCCGAAATTTTTAAAAACAATCCCAAATGTGGGATGGCGGGGGGGGTTTGTACCATAGAAAAAAACGGGATTTGGGAAGTAGAAAACTTAACCAACCCAGACCACATCCGCGGGGCTTTAAAAGCATATCGAAAAGACTGTTTTAAAGTTATAGGAGGACTTAATACAGCGATGGGTTGGGATACTGCTGATGAATTTCTGGTACAATATCACGGATGGGAAATCAAAACAGAAACCTCACTTTTAGTAAAACACCTTAAGCCCACCGGAAAATCCTATGACAAAACTGCCCGTTATAAGCAAGGAGAAGCATTTTACAGTTTACGATATGGGTTTTGGTTAACTTTTATTGCATCTCTGAAATTGGCTTTAAAAAAAGGGAATCCTTTACTGTTTTACGACTACCTTAATGGCTTTTTGAAGGCAAAAAGTAAAAAATACACTTTTTTAGTTTCAGAAAAAGAAGGGGTATTTATTAGAACACTTCGTTGGAAAAAAATTAAAAGAAAGTATTTTAAATAAATCACTCAAACAGCTCCGTCAACACCTTGCCGGTAGCCCCATTGGGGCGTGCAATGCCCAGCAATGCTGAGAGTGTTGGCGCAATGTCTGTGATTTCAGATTTTTGATAAGTGTGGCCTTTTTTAATTCCCGTGCCAAAAAAGATGAGCGGCACGTGGGTGTCATAAGTATAACCACTGCCATGGGTGGTTCCTCCATTTTTATACCAGGTTGATATAACGGCAGGGTCCAAAACATACACCACATCACCACTCCTTTTTTGGTTAAAACCATTCTGAACCAAGTAGCCTGTATCACGGGTATATAAATTGCCTTCCAATTGTGTTCTGGTAAAAACTTTATCTATTTGAGAGTATCTCAGTATGAAATCTGCCAGTGTTTGTTGAACAATTTCTGAACTTAGAGTTTTAGCTTTTAATGCTTGTATGTTTAAAAACACCTGATTGCTTTGCACTTTTTCAATAAGATCAACAGTATAGATTTCTTTGGAATATGCTTTTAGTTTTGATTGGAATTCAGACCGATTGAAAAATCCTGCAGGAATGTTTAGCGATTTTAAGTATCCTGGATTGTGAACAGCTCCGTGGTCTGCTGTTAAAAAGAGGGTATAATTTTGTTTTCCAAGATTTGCGTCGAGATACTTTAAAAGTTTTTCAATTTCCTGATCGAGTCTCAAATAATTATCTTGTACTTCAACCGAATTGACTGCAAATGTATGACCAATATAATCCGGACTTGAATAGCTTATGGCCAGGAAATCTGTAGTGTTGTTTTTTCCCAGATTTTCTCCTTCAATGGCTGCAATGGCAAAATCGGTTGTGATGTTATTTCCGTAAGGTGTTTCTTTTAGAATGTCAAAATTTCCATTTTCAGAAGCTAAAGACTTAAGGTTGTATGGAAAAACCGAATGTTCAACTCCATTAAATTTTGCTTCATAAGGAGAGAAGTCGGGGCCGCTTTCAATATAGGTTTCAATGGGATAAAGCGTGTTCCAGGTGTCATTTAAATATGTTTCAGCTACTTCAGAATTATTAAATTGTTGAACCCATTGCGGTAGCTGCACCATATAAAACGAACTTGAAATCCACTTTCCTTCTTCTTTACCGTGGAACCAGTAGGCTGCATTAGCATTGTGCCCTGCCGGCAGAATGGCTCCTCGGTCTTTTAGTGAAATGCCAATCACTTTTGACTGTTGTTGGGTATGAAGTTTTAACTGATCTGTTATTGAAGTTGTTTTCATTCTGTGTGGTGACATTTTTCCTGCCTTATGTGTTGTTCCTACCGGTAACACATTGTCATCTTGAACACAGTAAACCTCAGCTTTAATTTCCTTGTCATACCAGTCATTTGCGATGACCCCGTGGATAGCAGGGTAAGTCCCGGTATAGATCGAAGCATGCCCCGGTCCGGTATAAGTGGGTATGTAATTAAAATGGTTGTTTTTAAATTCAAAACCCTCATTAAGCAAACGTTTAAAACCGCCTTCTCCATAGCGGTGAGCAAAACGTGTGAGATAGTCATAACGCATTTGGTCAACTACAATTCCAACTACAAGTTTTGGACTCGTTGAAGTCTCTATCATTACAGGATTTGATGAATTGTTTTGTGAAAAACCAATAAATGACAGTAATATACCGGTTAAAAAAGGAAAAAAAAGTTTACTCATTGGTAAAATATTCTCCAACAAAAATACAACCCATTATTGAACTAAAGTTTACATAATAGTTAAATCCTGACCAATAATTTTTGTTACTTTAGCATCTTTAAGATTTAAAAAGAAATTTCGGGCATTTGTCCATATTAAAATTTGGTTTCGCTAAAAGCGGGAATACTATGAAATACCTAAGAGATATTGGCTCCTATTTTATAATGCTTAAACTGGTCTTTAGCAGGCCTACAAAAACTTCGGTATTAAAAAATCTTATTTTTAAAGAAATCAATGATTTGATTGTCAACTCTCTGGGGATTGTTGTATTTGTTTCATTTTTTGTGGGGAGTGTTATCGCAATTCAAACTGCACTTAACATGGACAACCCCTTAGTTCCCAAAAGTTTGATTGGATTCGCAACCCGACAATCTGTTCTTCTAGAGTTTGCTCCCACATTTATTTCTATTATTATGGCCGGAAAGGTGGGTTCATTCATTACTTCAAGCATTGGTTCTATGCGAGTTACAGAGCAAATTGATGCCTTGGAAGTCATGGGAATCAACTCTCTAAACTATCTTGTTTTCCCAAAAATAATTGCTTTGTTATTTTATCCCTTTGTCATTATTATTTCGATGACAGTTGGCATATTTGGTGGTTGGGTTGCTGCTGTTCAGGGGGGGTTTAGCAGTGCTTCAGATTTTGCTTTAGGTCTTCAGGAAGATTTTGTACCTTTTCACATAGTTTATGCTTTTATAAAAACGTTTGTGTTTGCAATTATCTTGGCTACAGTGCCTTCCTGGCAAGGCTATTATATGACCGGAGGTGCTCTGGAGGTAGGAAAAGCAAGTACCAATTCGTTTGTTTGGACAAGTGTATTGATTATTCTTGCTAATTTTATTATCACTCAAATGCTTTTAAGCT
>NZ_CAXBAN010000065.1:0-9086 GCF_963973675.1 uncultured Planktosalinus sp.
TCTCGTAAAAGAAAATGTAAAAAATGAAAACGCTGAAGTGTTGGTTTTGGCAGTAGGAACTGAAGCCGATATCACCGAACTTGAGACTTATGAAGAGCGTCAAATGTTCTTGGAAGATTTGGGACTTGATGAAGCCGGATCGGCTAAACTTATTCGTTCTGCTTATAAATTATTAAACCTTCAAACCTATTTCACGGCCGGCGTGAAAGAAGTACGTGCCTGGACCATCCCGGTTGGAGCAACAGCTCCACAAGCTGCAGGAGTGATACACTCAGATTTTGAAAAAGGGTTTATCAGGGCTGAAGTCATTGCTTATGATGATTACCTGAATTATGGTAGCGAAGCTAAAGTCAAAGAAGCCGGAAAAATGAGGGTGGAAGGGAAAGAGTACATCGTTAAAGACGGTGATGTGATGCACTTTCGATTTAATGTTTAATAAACATAAAACTCTCTTTAAAAGCGAGTTTTTTTTATTTAGTTCTTTTGAAGAACATACATTTCTGTCATATCCCCATCAATGAGCTTTCCTTCCATATCCAATTGCCTTAAGTGGTTTTCACCTACTTTAAACAAGGTAGTGGTTCCGTTTTCATTGTTTGTAAGAATGACAGTGCCTCCATCATCAGTCCATTTAAAATTTCCGGACTCTTCAACTACTGTCACGTCCTTATTCATATATACCCGTTTGATTTTATAAGAGCTATCATCTCTCAATATTACTTCTGTTTTAATTCCTTCGCAGTCTGCACAGGGTAAAACTCCTGAATAGGTTCCTTGCCAATCCAATGCTATTTCTGAAGTGTGCATATCAGGGACTTGCTCCATTTCTGTTTTTTCTTCAACATCTTTATTTTCTAAAGTTTTGTTGTTTTTACAAGAAGCAATCAAAAACAAACATGATATCAAAATAAGTAATTTTTTCATGGTCTTTTAAATATATATTCATTGCAAACTTAAGAAACTAACTTAATCTCATTAGATTATTTTATGGAAAAGTAGATAAGGTTTTTAGGTGAAATTTTCTTAACAAAAAGAACTACACTATTGTTAATTACTTTCTATTTTGGAGGTTTCATTTTTTAGCCTGAAGTCTTATATTAGCGAGTCTATCATAAATTTTTATATGGCTAAAGAAACCCAATATACAGAGGATAATATCCGCTCACTGGACTGGAAAGAACACATCAGAATGCGTCCGGGTATGTACATCGGGAAACTTGGCGATGGCTCTTCTCCTGATGATGGTATTTACATTCTTTTAAAAGAAGTACTCGACAACTCGATTGATGAGTATGTCATGGGTGCCGGTAAAACTATTGAAATTCGGATTAAAGACAAAGAAGTAAAAGTGCGTGACTATGGTCGCGGTATTCCGCTTGGGAAGGTGGTTGACGTGGTTTCCAAAATGAATACAGGAGGGAAATATGATACCCGTGCTTTTAAAAAGTCTGTTGGCTTGAATGGTGTGGGTACCAAAGCCGTAAATGCACTTTCTTCTTTTTTCAGAGTGGAATCTGTGAGGGATAATCAGATAAAATATGCCGAGTTTGAACAAGGAAATCTGCTTGTTGACCCAACTCCTGAAGATTCTACGTCGCGTCGCGGGACAAAAGTCTTTTTTATTCCAGACGAAACCATTTTTAAAAACTTCAGGTACCGCAATGAGTATGTGTCCAAAATGCTCAAAAATTACGTCTATCTCAACCGAGGCTTGACCATTGATTTTAATGGGGAGAAGTATTATTCCGAAAACGGGCTTAAAGATTTACTGGAAGAAAACATTCATCACGATGATATTTTGTACCCTATCATTCATTTGGAAGCTGAAGATATTGAAATCGCGCTTACACACAGTAAAACACAATACAGCGAGGAATACCACTCCTTTGTAAACGGACAGAATACAACGCAGGGAGGAACGCATTTAAATGCTTTCAGGGAAGCTTTTGTAAAAACAATTAGAGAATTTTACGGAAAAAATTTTGAAGCAAGTGACATTAGAAAATCCATTGTTTCTGCCATTAGCATTAAAGTAATGGAGCCGGTTTTTGAAAGTCAGACCAAAACAAAACTGGGTTCGACTGATATGGGAGGCAGTTTACCAACCGTGCGCACTTTCATTATTGACTTTATAAAGAAACATTTAGACAATTACCTGCACAAAAACCCGGAAACAGCAGACAAACTTCAGCGTAAAATTCTTCAGGCGGAGCGTGAAAGAAAAGAACTTTCAGGCATCAGAAAATTAGCTAAAGAGCGCGCCAAAAAAGCAAGTCTTCACAATAAAAAGCTACGTGATTGTCGTATCCATCTACAGGATTCAAAATCAGAAAGACAACTTGAAACGACTTTATTTATAACAGAAGGGGACTCTGCTAGTGGTTCCATCACAAAAAGCCGGGATGTGAATACTCAGGCCGTTTTTAGCTTAAAAGGAAAGCCTTTGAACTGTTATGGCTTATCCAAAAAAATTGTTTATGAAAATGAAGAATTCAACCTCCTCCAAGCAGCGTTGAATATTGAAGAAAGCATCGAGGATTTACGATATAATAACATCGTTATCGCCACAGATGCCGATGTAGACGGAATGCACATTCGGTTATTGCTCATTACTTTTTTCCTTCAGTTTTTCCCAGAAGTAATTAAAGAAGGGCATTTGTATATTTTGCAGACGCCACTCTTTCGCGTACGGAATAAAAAAGAAACCATTTATTGCTATTCTGAAGAGGAACGTGTCAATGCTATCGAGAAATTAAAACCAAAACCTGAAATCACCCGATTTAAAGGTCTTGGAGAGATTTCACCAGATGAGTTCAAGCATTTTATTGGTGCTGATATTCGGCTTGACCCAGTGATGTTAGAACGCAGTATGTCGATTGAAGAGTTGCTTTCATTTTACATGGGCAAAAACACGCCCGAAAGACAAGAGTTTATTATCGATAACCTGAAATTTGAAGTAGATAAAGTTGAAGAAGCAGTTTAATTTATTTTGTCCTAAATAAGTATATTTTAATGAGCGACAACCAAAATCCAAATGAAGAAGAGTCTCCAATTCAAGAAAATGGAAATGCGACTGGAGATACCATTATCAAGGTAAACGGAATGTTTAAAGACTGGTTTCTGGATTATGCGTCTTATGTAATCCTGGAACGAGCAGTTCCTGCCATTGAAGATGGTTTCAAACCTGTACAACGTCGCATCATGCAATCTATGAAGGACCTTGATGACGGACGTTACAACAAGGTAGCAAATATTGTTGGTCATACTATGCAATACCATCCCCATGGTGATGCCAGTATTGCAGATGCGATGGTGCAAATAGGGCAGAAGGACATTTTAATTGACACTCAAGGAAACTGGGGAAATATTCTAACCGGCGATAGTGCTGCTGCTTCCCGATATATTGAAGCACGACTGTCAAAATTTGCTTTGGATGTGGTGTACAACCCAAAAGTGACTCCCTGGCAACAGTCTTACGACGGAAGAAGAAAAGAACCCATCAATCTTCCTGTGAAATTTCCTATGCTACTGGCTCAAGGCGCCGAAGGAATAGCGGTAGGACTTTCAACAAAAATATTGCCACACAATTTCAATGAACTCATTGAGGCTTCCATCAAACATTTACAAGGAAAGAAATTCACTATTTACCCCGATTTTCCCACAGGAGGAATTGCTGACGTTACAAACTACAACGACGGTTTAAGAGGAGGTAAGGTGCGTGTGCGCGCCAAGATACACCAATTGGATAAAAACACATTGGTCATTACAGAAATTCCTTTTGGAACTAACACTTCATCCTTGATTGATTCCATTTTGAAAGCCAACGACAAAGGAAAAATTAAGATTAAAAAAATAGACGACAACACGTCTGCTGAAGTGGAAATACAAATTCATTTGCCTTCCGGTCTTTCACCTGATAAAACCATTGATGCCCTGTATGCCTTTACAGCTTGTGAAACTTCCATTTCTCCGCTGGGCTGTGTCATTGAAGACAACAGACCTTTGTTTGTTGGAGTTTCTGAAATGTTGCGACGCTCAACAGACAGAACAGTTGAGTTGCTAAAGGCTGAATTGCAAATACAACTTGACGAACTTGAAGAACAATGGCATTTTGCCTCTTTAGAGCGCATTTTTATAGAAAACAGAATTTACCGCGACATTGAAGAAGAAGAAACTTGGGAAGGTGTGATTTCTGCAATAGACAAAGGCTTACAACCTCATATTAAGCATTTGAAGCGCGCTATCACTACTGACGATATAGTTAGACTAACCGAAATAAGAATCAAGCGCATTTCAAAATTTGATATAGACAAAGCACAACAAAAAATAGATTCGCTTGAGGATCAGATTGCTCAAATTAAAAACTTCCTTGATAATTTGATTGACTATGCAATCAATTATTTCAAACGTTTGTTAAAAGACTATGGAGCAGGCAGAGAGCGTAAAACCGAACTGAAAATATTTGATGATATCGAAGCCACAAAAGTGGTAATAAGAAACACAAAACTATATGTCAATAAAGAAGAAGGTTTTGTGGGGACTGCTCTGAAAAAAGACGAGTATGTAACCGATTGCAGCGATATTGATGACATCATCGTTTTTACCGAAGAAGGAAAAATGATGGTGACCAAGGTGGATACAAAAACATTTGTTGGTAAAAACATCATTCACGTCGCTGTATTTAAGAAAAAAGACAAACGCACCATTTACAATATGATATACCGGGATGGTGCTAAAGGAGCTTCTTATGTCAAGCGATTTGCCGTCACTGGAACCATTAGAGACAACATATATGATATGACTCAAGGTAATAAAGGTTCCAAAGTGTTATATTTCACTGCTAACCCCAATGGTGAAGCTGAATTAGTTCAGGTTTTATTGAGGCAAACCGGTAGTATTAAAAAGCTTAAATTTGATCTTGATTTTGCAGACATTCTCATCAAAGGAAGAAATTCCAAGGGAAATATCGTTTCCAAATATCCTATCAAGCGCGTTGAACTTAAAGAGAAAGGACTTTCAACACTTAAACCAAGAAAAATTTGGTTTGACGACACGGTACAACGATTGAATCTTGATGCGAGGGGTGAATACCTTGGCGAATTTAGGAAAGACGACAGATTATTGATAATCAATCAGTCAGGAAAAATAAAAACAGTGATTCCTGATGTAACTTTACGTTTTGATGATGGGATGATATTGCTTGAAAAATGGAAACCTAAAAAGCCTATTTCTGCCATTTATTGGGAAGGAGAAAAAGAATTATTTTATGTTAAACGTTTTCTGGTTGAAAATGAAGATAGGGAAGAAATTTTCATCACAGAACATTCTAAATCTTATTTAGAAATCATTTCCACAGATTATAAACCTGTTGTTGAGTTAGAGTTTTACAAGCCACGCGGGAAAGATCCAAAGGAAAACCAAACAGTCAATATTGAGGAATTCATTGCCATAAAAGGAATTAATGCGCAGGGCAATCAATTGACAAAGGAAAAAGTGAAGCAAATCAATCTATTGGAACCTTTACCCTTTGATGAGCCTGAGGAACTTACTGCTGAAGAAATAGAAGTCGTGGACGAAGAGAATGTGAAAAACAATTCTGAAAATAAAAATTCTGAATCAAAAGATGATAATGACTCTCGTGATGAAAACGGGCAGATTATATTGAATCTGGATTAATCCACTCGTTTGGCTATACCCCGTTCTTTTTTGGTTTGGCCCACAATGTTGTATTCAAAAGTATACGTGTTTTTATCGGTGGTTAAAATCTTCATATGTATGGCTTTTTCTTCAGCCATGCTTTTGGGATTTAGTTTCTTTACAATATATTCACAATCGTTAATCCAGCGTACAGAGGAGGTGTCAGCTTTTCCTTGAAAATAATCTATTTCAATACTGTCGTTGCGAACAAATGTTGTTTTTAGGATTTCAGTGCCTACTATAGCTTCAAATTCAAAAGTTCCGGTTTTAAAATCCTTACAGTTTCGCTCTGCGTTATAGCAAGATGAAAAAGAGATTAAAACAATTAAAAATAAAAAAATACGCATAGCATTTATTCTTTTTGCAAATTTCAGCAAAAAAAGGGAAGATTACTAATTTTTATATTCTTTAAAAGTGCCATCACTGAAGAAAACAATCACTCTATCTATTGACTTATACTTGCTTTCAGAATTTAATTGAGAAAGTAATGGTGCTTCTTCATTTTTAAGTAAAACATCTTCTTCAGTAGAGTTGCTGTTATGATTATTAGTGGAAATCTTTTTGTCAGTTTGATCTTCAGTCTCTGGAAAACTTCCTTTTCCATTTAAAAGCCAATAAAGTTTAACTTCAGGAAAGGTTTCTAATATTTTCATTACAAATTCTAAACTAGGTTTATTCCGTCCAGACAATAAATGGGAAATACTTGAACGATTAAAATCGATAGCATCAGCCAAACCTGAAGAGGTGAGGCTGTAATAATCCATCAATTCCTGAAGTCGTTTAGCAAAATCTTCACTGTTTACCATTGTAAATAACTTAAGTGTAAATATTATTTACAAATGTAACTATTAATTACAAAACATACAACATTTTAAAATATTTCATTGAGAATAAATTAATTTAATACTTTCAATAATACCACATATTTAACTGAATATAAAATTTATAAGTACATTTATTTTATTTTAAAACCTTCTTGATAGTTTGACGATTACTTTAGTGTTAAGTAAACTTCTTCCTGTTTACAAGAGTATACAAAATGAAAATTTTAGTCGTTCACAGTTGTAAACTTAAGCTTGTTTACATTTGTAAAAACGTTTTTATGTATTCAGATTACTTTATAATTCAAGAGCAAGCCTTAAGAGGAAGGTATGTGAATTTTGAGCAAATTGTTCCATTGATTAACTCCCTTATTGATTCTGAGTTTAATGTTTCTACAGAAGGCTATTCGGTTAATGGAATCCCTATTTATTCTATAGGAGTTGGGTCCGGAAACAAAAAGGTGTTAATGTGGTCTCAAATGCATGGAAACGAATCCACTACAACAAAAGCTATTTTTGATTTTATTAACTTGTTAAAAACTAAGCATGAAAATATTTATTCTTCGCATTTACTTGAAAATTTCACTTTTAAAATTATTCCAATGCTTAATCCGGACGGAGCTGAGCTCTACAAAAGAGAAAATGCCAACAAAGTTGACTTAAACAGAGATGCTCAGCATCAAACTCAAAGTGAGATTAAAACTTTTTTTAAAGTATTTGATGAGTTTAAGCCAGATGTATGCTTGAATTTACATGATCAAAGAACTATTTTTTCTGCCGGAAAAACTGGAAAATCAGCAATAATTTCTTTTTTAGCACCTTCTATAGATGAAGATAAAACACAGACTCCTCCAAGGATGTATGCTATGCAATTAATAGCCTATATGGCAAACTGCTTGAACAAGCAGATAAATGGTCATATTGGAAGGTATGATGATGGTTTTAATTTGAATTGTATTGGAGATACACTTCAGTCTAAAGGGATTCCTACTATTCTTTTTGAGGCGGGGCATTTTCCTGGTGATTATGAACGTGAAAAAACACGTGAAATAATTTTTAATTCATTTCTATTTCTTTTTGATGGCTTGCTTAATAAAAAATTACCTGGTGTGTCATCTTATTTTTTACTCCCTGAAAACCAAAAATTATTTTTTGATGTTTTGATAAAAAATGTGAAAATTCCCTATAAAAGTGAATTAACTGATGTTGCAATTCAGTTTGAGGAACAGCTGAAACAAAAGAAAATTAACTTAATTCCAAAAATAGTACGAATAGATAATCTTAAAGGCTATTTTGGTCATAAGATGATTGAGGCAAGAGGGGAGGAGATTCTTGTCAATAATTCTAACCATTTAAAAATCGATATGGTAATAGATAAAATACTAGTTGGAGGACAAAAAGTTTCATTGTAAATGGCTTTTTTAGTTTTTGTTTAAGAATAATTATTAAAATTGAGCCTATCTTTGCAAAAAAAACAATAAAACCTTAAAAGCTCATGGCTAAATTTAAACTAGACAATGTTGATCATCAAATTTTAGATATGTTGATCGATAATTCAAGAGTCCCCTTTACAGATATTGCAAAAAAACATAACGTTTCAGCCGGAACGATACACGTAAGAGTAAAAAAAATGGAAGAGGCCGGTATAATTACCGGATCATCTCTAACGGTTGATTATACAAAATTAGGTTATTCATTTATTGCATATGTAGGTATTTATTTAAACAAAACCTCTCAAACAAAATTTGTGTTGGAACGTTTAAAAACAATCCCAAATGTTACGGTAGCTCACATTACCACGGGTAAATTTAATATTTTCTGTAAAATAAGAGCAAAAAATACTCTACATGCTAAAGATATTATTTACCTCATTGATGATATTGAGGGAGTACTAAGAACAGAAACAATGATATCTTTGGAAGAAAGTATCAATGACAAAAAAAGATTGATGCATGACATTTTTGACAACGCAAATTGACATTTAAATCAGAAATTCAACTAAACGAATATGCCTCCTTTTATGGAGGCTATATTGATTTAATAGAAAGGGATTTAAACCTTGTTGAAGCCTTAAGAAACAGTTATTCATTGTTTTTGGAATACTTTCAAAATCTAACAGATGAAAAATCAAACTATAGATACGCTCATGATAAATGGAGTTTAAAAGAAGTGTTGTTACACTGTATAGACACTGAAAGAATTATGGCCTACAGAGCACTGAGGTTCTCACGAAATGACAAAGCTAAACTACCTGGTTTTGAACAGGATGAATATGTTTTGGAGTCTCATGCCGCTCAAAGGAATATTTCTGATCTCATTGATGAATATATTTCAGTCAGGAATTCCACTATGTCCTTGTTTAGAGGGTTTAATGAAAACCAATTAATAAGATCAGGAATTGCCAGTGGAAAGAATATGTCTGTTAGAGCACTTGGGTTTGTGATTTCAGGACATGAATTGCACCATCTGAATGTTTGTAGAAAAAAATATATTTTAGACTAGTTTTTCATTGTCATCTCCATCTTCAACCTCATCAATTGATTTTTCAGGAATTTCCACTATTGGCTC
>NZ_CAXBAN010000066.1:0-9083 GCF_963973675.1 uncultured Planktosalinus sp.
TTTTTAATTCTTTGTTTTTTAGTTTTTCTGAGTTTCAGACTGCTGATGCCGTCAGAAATAAGCGACTTGAACACACCGGAAAATGAGTTTTCAACAGAAAGAGCTCTTTCTCACCTTAAAGTAATTTCTGAAAAACCCCATTATATTGGAAGTCCTGCCCATCAGGAAGTGCGGGAGTACCTCATCAGTCAATTAGAGTTATTAGGACTGGAAGCACAAATTCAGGAGGGATATACTTTAAACAAAAAATGGAATGTGTTGGCGAAACCTAAAAATATCCTTGCTCGCATTCCCGGGAGAGAAAAAGGCAAAGCGTTGATGCTTTTGGCACATTATGACAGCGCTCCTCATTCCAAAAGCTATGGTGCCAGTGATGCAGGTTCGGGTGTTGTAACAATTCTTGAAGGAGTGAGGGCTTATCTTGCATCAGGACAAATACCCAAAAACGATCTCATCATTCTCTTTAGTGACGCAGAAGAGATAGGGCTTATGGGAGCCAAGCTGTTTGTAGAAGAACATCCATGGGTTAATGATGTTGGAATAGTAGTTAACTTTGAGGCGAGAGGGAGCGGCGGTCCCTCAAATATGATTCTGGAAACCAATGAGGGCAATGCCACTTTGGTTAAGGAATTTGTTAAAGCAAACCCTTCTTTTCCGGTTGCTTCGTCATTAATGTACAGTGTTTATAAAATGCTTCCTAATGATACAGACTCTACAATCTTTAGAGAATTGGCTGATATTGATAGTTACTTTTTTGCATTTATTGATGACCATTACCATTATCATACTTCGGCAGACACTTTTGAAAACCTCGACAGAAATACACTGGAACACCAGGGAAGCTATGTGATGGCTATATTAAGCCATTTTACTGAAAGTGATTTAAGCAATCTGAAAGCTGAGGAGGATTACATCTATTTTAATGTGCCTTTTATTAAGTTGATTAGTTATCCTTTTTCTTGGATAATACCAATGCTAATGTTGGCAATCCTATTATTTGTTGCACTTGTTCTCTATGGAATTGCAAAGGGAAAATTACTAAGAAATGAAATTTATAAAGGGTTTGTTCCTTTCTTGTCAGCCCTTATCTTAAGTGGTCTTATTGCCTATGGAGGCTGGAAACTTATGTTGAAAATATATCCCGGTTATTCTGAAATATTACATGGTTTCACCTATAACGGACATCTTTATATTGCAAGCTTTGTTGCATTAACACTTACCATTTGTTTTCGGTTTTACGGAAGTTTTAATCGAAAAGAACGGCCTGTAAATTTGTTTATTGCGCCTTTATTTCTTTGGTTAATTATAGCCGTATTAATGGCACTGTATCTTAAGGGAGCAGCCTATTTTATAATTCCTGTTTACTTTGGACTGTTGATGTTGTATTTAATGATCAGACATAGGGAACCCTCTATTTTACTTATGCTGTTCTTATGTATACCAGCTCTTTTTATTTTTGCACCCTTAATTCAGTTTTTTCCTGTAGGTTTAGGATTGGATATGTTGTTTGTAAGTGCTGTGTTTACGGTCTTACTTTTTGGGCTTCTTGTACCGGTGTTAGCATCCTTTAAAAAGAAAAAAATCTTTTCATACCTGTTTTTTCTTTTGGCAATTGGCTGTTTTCTGGGGGCTCATTTCACATCAGATTTTAATGAGGACCGACAAAAACCAAATAGCTTGGTGTATTTCCAGGATGTTGATAGTCAACAAGCCTTTTGGGTAACTTTTGATCAAACAATGGATGAATGGACTCGAAGCTATTTAGGAAATGAACCTTTGAAGGCCACTGACCTTATTTCAAATGTGGCAGAAAGCAAATACGGAACTGGTTTTTCTTATGCAGTTGCTGCCCCTGGGAAAGAAATTTCTGAACCTGAAGTTGTGCTTTTAAGTGATTCAGTATATAACAACTTAAGAACCGTTAAGCTATTAATCACTCCACAAAGAACAGTAAATAGAATTGCTTTATTTGCCGATAAAGAAGCGGTATTTAAAAATTTTGTGGTAAATGGTCAATCTGTACCAATAAATCAAAGCACTGGAAATGCTATAGATAACAGACCAACCAGCACATTGCTTAACTTTTATGTGTCAGACAATGATGCTCTGGAAGTGGAGTATAGTATTTCTATTATCTCAAATCACCCTCTGATTATTCAGGAAATGTCTTTTGATTTATTGGAGCATCAGCAATTTGCAATTCCGAAACGTTCAAAAAATGAGATGCCCAAGCCATTTATTACAAATGATGCTGTCATTCTCCAAAAGAGTATCAATCCAAACAGCCTGCGTAAAATTGCTCAGCCTGAAAATATTGCCGATACAGATGAAACAGATTAGTATATTGGGTTGCGGGTGGCTGGGTTTACCACTGGCGCTTTCTCTGCTGAAAAAAGGGTATAAAATTAAGGGTTCCACAACCTCAAAAGAAAAGCTGAAAACCCTTTCAAAGGTCTCTGTTAAGCCTTTTTTGGTTGAACTCTCTGCAAATAGAATTATCGGTGAAATTTTCACTTTTCTAGATGATAGTGAGACACTAATTATCAATATTCCTCCGGGAATGAGAAGTAATCCTTTAGAGTCATTCAGTGCTAAAATAGAATTACTTATTCCCCATATTGAAAAATCAGACATTCAATACGTGCTATTTGTAAGTTCTACTTCAGTTTTTGCTGACCATCAGGGAGAAGTTGATGAGAAAACTCTTCCATTGCCTGATTCAATTTCTGGGAAAGAGCTTTTAAAAGTAGAACAATTATTAAAAAACAACTTGAATTTTAAATCTACTATAGTCCGCTTTGGCGGCCTTATAGGTCCTGAAAGACACCCAGTAAAGTATTTGGCGGGAAGAAACAACCTAAAAAGCGGGAAAGCGCCTGTCAATTTAATTCATCTTGAAGATTGTATTGGAATTATTGAGGAAATTCTAAAACAAGCAGCCTGGGGGAAGGTTTTTCACGGTGTTTTTCCGGGACATCCATTAAAGAAAGAGTATTATTCACTAAAAGCAGAAGAACTCAGTTTGCAACTTCCGGTGTTTTTAGAGGAAGAAAATACACGCTATAAAAAAGTGATTTCAAAAGCTGTAACCGAAACTTTACACTATCATTTTCAGAAAAGCATATAAAAAAAAGCTGCTTCAATTTGAAGCAGCTTTAATGTTTTCAATCTATTTTACTAGATTACCAAATTTTAATGCGGTCTTCAGGTGCTAAATACATTGCATCACCTTTCTCGGTAGCAAAGGCTTGATGAAATGCATCCAGATTTCTGATTGGAACCCAGGCTCTATAGTTGCCGGGTGAGTGAGGCCCTAGTTTTAATTGACGCATCATAGCTTCTTCACGGTACTGAATCCTCCAGATGGTTGCCCAGGATAAGAAGAATCGTTGCTCTTGTGTGAAGCCATCAATTAGTCCGGGGTCCCCATTTTCAGCTAAGTACAATCTCAAACCATCTAAGGCAGCATTGGTTCCGCCTAGGTCACCAATGTTTTCACCTAAGGATAACTTTCCGTTGATATGTTGTCCTGGCAATACTTCAATAGCGCTGTACTGTTCAGCAAGGCCTTCACCAAGTTTTTCAAATGCAGTTAAATCATCTTCTGTCCACCAGTTGTTAAGGTTACCTTCAGCATCAAAACGAGCACCACTGTCGTCAAATCCATGGGAGATTTCGTGGCCAATTACGGCACCAATACCTCCAAAATTCACAGCAGGATCTGCTTTATAGTCATAAAATGGTGGCTGTAAAATAGCAGCAGGAAATACAATTTCGTTGAATGCCGGGCTGTAGTAAGCATTCACAATTTGTGGTGGCATAAACCACTCCGTTTTGTCAACCGGTTGACCAAGTTTTTCTATGGTTCTGTTGTAATTCCATTGAGAAGCAGCCATTCGGTTTTCAAACAACGAAGCGTCTTCTTTAACTTCAAGTTCAGCATAGTCTTTCCATTCGTCAGGATAACCAATTTTAATATTGATTTTGTGAAGTTTTTCAAGTGCTTTTTCCTTAGTGTCTTCTGTCATCCAAGGCAGGGCTTTGATACGGGTATCATAGGCTTGAACAACCTTTGCTATCATTTCTTCAGCGGTTTCTTTAGCCTCTGGCGGGAACATTTTTTCTACGTAAAGCTTACCAACTGCTTCGCCCAGCACTCCATTTACTGTGCTCAATGCACGTTCATCAATGGGTTTTTGCTTTTCAGCACCACTCATTGTTTTTGCGTAAAAATCCCAGTTGGCTTTTTCAATTTCAGTCGTAAGCATTCCGGTTGAACCGTTAAGACCTGACCACCTCAGAAAGGTTTTCCAGTCTTCAACATTATTTTCTGCGAAAATATCGTTCAAGGACTCTGTGTATTTTAACTCGGTAATAATAATAGTGTCAATATCTTTAGCTCCAATTCCTTCAAAGTATTTTGTCCAGTTAATCTGGGGCACCATAGATTGGAGTTGCTCAACTGAACGCGGGTTGTTTCTTTTGCGGGCGTCACGACGCTCTGCACGATCCATTCTGTGTTCAGCAAGTTTGGTTTCAAATGCCAAAATGCGTTCGGCTTGTGCTGCAGCATCTTCTTCAGTGTCGCCTAAAAATTGAAGCATACGGGTGACATGAGCTACATATTTTTCACGTTTTTCTTTTGAGTCGGCGTCATCATTCAAATAATAATCTTTGTCAGGAAGACCCAAGCCAGATGCACCCAGATAGGGGACATTTTTGTTACTGTCATTTGGCGCTCCTGATACGTAAAAGCCAAAAAAGTCTGAACTTCCTTTCGATTGCATTTCCACTAAATAGTTTTGTAAATCTTCTATGTTTTCAATGGAAGCAATTTTTTCCATATAAGGAAGAACGGGCTCAATGCCTGCTTCATTTCTGCTTACAGTATCTAAAATAGATTTGAATAAATAAACCGCTTTAGCCTGATCTGATCCGGCCTTTATAGATGGATCGTCCATTGCTTCTTTAAGTATGTTCAGTACATCTTGGTTTGTTTTTTCACGCAAAGCACCAAAGCTCCCCCAGTTGGTCTCATCTTCTGGAATGGGATTTTCATCCAGCCAGGTTCCGTTTACATATCTGAAAAAATCTTCGGTGGGGCTTACGGTAGTGTCCATATAAGCCAGGTTGATACCGTGGTGAGTGTCTTCTGTTTGTTGCTCTGTTTTGTCAGTTTTACACCCAATGGCGACAGCTGCAAATGCTGCAACGGCCAGCATAGGTTTTAGTGTTTTGGTTTTCATTATTTAACTTTTGGATTTGATGTCAATAAGTTGCCCAAGGTATTATTATTGTTACATTTATAGTGTTAAAATAAAATTAAAAAAAACTGGTTTAGTTTTGTTTAATCATTATTAGGGCTGTCTTTTTGATCTGAATTTTGGTCGAACCGTGTCATTTCATCAATACGTTGTTTTTCAAATGTTTCGTTAATTTGAATGATTAGGTTGCTGAATGCTGTATTGGTCTCCTCGAGGTTTTTTGAGATTACCTGAGTTGTTACATTGGGTTGGTGCATGGTTTCATCAAGTAGTTTTACACGCACATTTACAACCCGCATTCTTGAAGAAATCGGTTTGGTGTTGAGGGGTTCAGGAATGTTTCTTAATAGGGAATCACTCACAGACACCATGCGTTTGGTTTCGGTTTGGTAATTTCTAACATTTCCGCTATTGATGCGTTTCAAGTCGTTTTCAAACTCCTGAAAATATAGCCAGGATGTAATGATGTTTTGAGCATCAGCACTGAGCTGCGGAAAATCAACATTGGTTTTAGGAAGTGAAATGGTTACCGAGTCAGCTGTTTCTGTGGCGGAATTATTCTTTTGATTGCTGCCTGAATCGCAGGCAATCACCAAATACAAAAACATGAAACTGATTGTTAAAAGACGCATAAGAGTAATATAGAATGACGAAATTAAACTATTTAGCAAAAACCTGTGTTAAATCCATTCAAAAATTATAAACTATACGGCTCTTCAATCAAAGAAACGGTTAATTGTTAAATCAAAGTGAGCATACAAATGGGATTTCATATCTTTACAACACAAAAAATTAATTCATGAAGTCAAGAATACTTATCCTTGGTGCCTGTGGTCAAATAGGCACGGAACTTACAAACGCATTGCGTGAAAAATATGGAAACCATAAAGTCATTGCCAGCGATATCAGAGAAGGCGAACCCGAATTAATGCAAAGTGGCCCTTTCGAAATTATAGATGCTACCAATTATGAAGCCATTGAAAACATCGTCATTCGTTATGAAATAAGTGAGGTGTATTTAATGGCCGCAATGCTTTCAGCTACTGCCGAAAAATTCCCTATGAAGGGGTGGAACCTCAACATGGATTCATTGTTCAACGTATTAAACCTTGCAAGAGACAAAAAAATTGAGAAAGTATTCTGGCCATCGAGTATTGCTGTTTTTGGTCCTACCACTCCCAAACGAGACACACCTCAGCGAACAGTAATGGAGCCATCAACGGTATATGGAATCAGCAAACAAACCGGCGAACGTTGGTGTGAATATTATAACAAACGCTATGGTGTGGATGTGAGAAGCATACGATACCCCGGCATCATCAGCTGGCAAACGCTACCCGGTGGTGGCACAACTGATTATGCTATTGACATCTACCACAAAGCCCTGAAACACAATAAGTACATTTGTTTTTTAAACGGTGAAACGACCTTGCCCATGATGTATATGGTAGATGCGATTAAAGCAACAATGGACATTATGAGTGTATCGGAGGCACAAATTAAAAACCGTTCTTCATACAATTTAGCGGCCATCAGTTTTAACCCTGAAGAAATAGCTGCCAGTATCAGAAAACAGCTACCCGATTTCACAATAAGCTATGAACCCGATTTTCGTCAGGCCATTGCCGACAGCTGGCCACAAAGTATTGATGATTCCGATGCCCGGTCAGACTGGGGCTGGCAACACAGCTATGACCTAGATGCCATAACAGAAGAAATGATTCAAAACCTTCAACCAAAATATTCTTGATTATGGTAGAAGACCCAAAAATAAGGCAATCGGCCAATCAACTCCTACTAGCTTCACAGTCAAAAACCCCCTGCCCCCCTGTCAGATCAATTATTGGTGAAACCGATCAAAAAGTGGCCTATGAAGTGCAGAACCTAATTACAGCAAACAGACTTCAAAAGGGTTTTAAAATCATCGGAAAAAAAATTGGGCTGACTTCAGAAAAAGTACAACAGCAATTGGGGGTGAACCAGCCGGACTATGGCATGTTGTTTGATGACATGCAAATTCCAAACGGTGGAACCCTTTCCTTTAAAAAACTGATGCAACCCAAAGCAGAAGCCGAAATTGCCTTTGTCCTCAAAAATCAAATCAATAGTACAAACCCCTCCATGAAAGAGGTCATAGAAGCCGTTGACTATATTGTTGGCGCCATCGAAATCGTGGGTAGTCGCATTGTAAACTGGGACATCAAAATCACCGATACCATTGCTGATAATGCTTCAGCAAGTCATTTTGTGCTGGGTGATGTAAAAAAACAACTCAACGACATTGATATCATTGGCTGCGAAATGCAACTTTTTAAAAACAATCAACTGGTTTCAGAAGGTTGTGGTTCAGCTTGTTTGGGCTCACCACTGGTGGCACTTCAATGGTTGGCAAAAAAGATGAGCAGTCTTGAGAGTCCTTTACATCCGGGCGATATTATTCTTTCAGGCGCTCTGGGTCCCATGGTAGAGGTTCAGGAAAATGACAACTTAATTGCCACCATCGATGGCTTGGGTGAAGTCAATGTTAATTTTATTAAATAATGTGATGCAAAAAACAAAATCAGCCATCATCGGCTCCGGAAATATCGGCACCGACTTGCTCATAAAAATCATCAGAACCTCAAAACTGCTGGAAGTTTCCGTTTTTGTGGGAATAGACCCGGAATCAGACGGATTGAAACGAGCGAAACGAATGGGTATTAAAACCACTTCAAAGGGCATTGATGGCTTGATTGATATGCCCGAATTCAAAGACATTAAAATTATTTTTGACGCCACTTCCGCAAAGGCACATCAGTACAACTATAATAAAATAAAAGCTTTTCCCGGCAAGAAAATGGTAGACTTAACTCCTGCCGCTCTGGGTCCGTTTTTAGTGCCGGCAGTAAATTTTGAAGGGTTTAAGGATCTGGACAATGTCAATATGGTTACCTGTGGCGGGCAAGCTACCATCCCAATGGTGGCGGCTGTTTCCAGAGTTTCAAAAGTACATTATGCCGAAATCGTAGCCTCAATAGCCAGCAAATCAGCCGGACCTGGCACGCGAGCCAATATCGACGAATTTACCGAAACCACTGCCGATGCCATCGTCAAAGTGGGCGGTGCCACACGTGGAAAAGCAATTATTATCCTCAATCCCGCAGAACCTCCATTAGTTATGCGTGATACAATTTTTACACTCAGCGAGCCGGCAGACAAAGGGCACATAAGTGAAAGTATTAAGCAGATGGAAGCCGAAGTACAAAAATATGTATCCGGTTATACTCTTAAACAAGAAGTACAATTTGAGGAGATTCCTGAAAGTAACCCCGTTTTTATTGAAGGATTGGGAAAAGTATTTGGTCTCAAAACAACCATCATGCTCGAAGTTGTCGGTGCAGGTCATTACTTGCCTGAATATGCCGGTAATTTGGATATTATGACCTCAGCGGCATTGGCAACGGGGGAACGTTTAATTGAAATAAATTAAAAACTATGAGTATTAATAACGAGATTCCCGCCTTCGCGGGGGTGTATATCCAGGACGTAACGCTAAGAGATGGGATGCATGCCATTGGCCATCAGTATACCAAAGCGCAGGTATTTCAAATTGCCAAAGCATTGGATAACGCAAAAGTGGACGCGATTGAAGTGGCTCATGGAGATGGTTTGGCCGGAGGAAGTTTTAATTATGGTTTTGGATCGCACTCCGACTGGGATTGGTTGGAAGGACTTGCTGACACACTTGAACATGCCGTGCTGACCACACTTTTATTGCCGGGGATTGGAACCATATCTGACCTGAAAAGGGCAGCAAAACTGGGTGTAAAATCGGTGCGC
>NZ_CAXBAN010000067.1:0-9027 GCF_963973675.1 uncultured Planktosalinus sp.
ACACTTTTACAACTGGAATTTTTAGATCATGGTTTTCTCTGGAAGAGCCTGAAACTGCCATTTACCTTTCTGCACTATTGCTTTTGTTGGTTTTCTCATTAATACTTTTTGAAAAATGGCAACGACGAAAAATTCAATATTCCAGCGGAAAAACAAACAATCAGTCTATTTACAGAAAAACCACAACCAAACAAAAACAGGTTTTAATATTTTGCATGGTAGCAACTCCGGTATTATTCGGGTTTTTAATCCCGGTTGCACAGTTGATTTATTGGGCTGTGCTTACTTATGAGTCGGTGTTTCAGTATGAATTTTTATTGCTCTCAGTACAAACTTTTAGTATTGCTTTTATAACTGCAGCTGTGACTGTAATATTAGCAACTTTATTAATTTTTTCCGCTCGCTGGAACCGTATTGGGTTTTTAAAGAACCTGTCTAAATTAGGTGTATTAGGTTATGCCATACCGGGAGCTGTGGTGGCAATTGGAATCATGATTCCTACCTTGGCTATTGATCGCTGGCTGATGGATTTGATAGAGATTTTATCCGGAAACAGTGTTGGTTTTATTATACATGGCACTTTATTTGCGTTGGTTTATGCATATGCAGTGCGATTTCTGGCAGTGGCATACAACCCAATTGAATCAACGACACTCAAAGTCAGCAATGCGATTCCTGATGCCTCAAAGACCCTAGGAGTAGGTAACTTTAAAACGTTTTTTAAAATTGAATATCCACTCATTAAAACCGGTATGCTAAGCGCTTTTATCCTTGTGTTTGTGGATGTTTTAAAAGAATTGCCTCTCACACTTATACTCAAGCCCTTTCAGGTAAATACACTGGCGGTAAAGGCGTTTGAATATGCCAGCGATGAACGAGTGATGGAAGCCGCAATTCCATCGTTATTTATTATCTTTACAGCTGCTGTACCGGTGATATTTTTGAATAAATTATTAGTATCAAAGTAAAAATGTTAAAAATTGAATCTCTTTCTAAAAGCTATGACAAAGGAAAATCCTTTGCATTAACAGACGTAAGTTTTCAGCTGGGTGAAGGCGATGTTTATGCTATAGTTGGTGAAAGCGGAAGTGGAAAAACAACATTGATACGCTTGATTGCCGGACTGGAAACCCCAGATACCGGAACGATTGAAATAAATAATCAGCTTGTTTCTTCAATTAAGAAAAATGTGTCACCAGAAAAGCGTAATATCGGTTTTGTTTTTCAGGAATACGCACTTTTTCCGCATTTGAAGCTGGAAGAAAACATTCTTTATGGTATTTCAAAATTAAAAAACAAAAAGCAACGTGCTAAAGAAGTTCTGGAACTGGTAGGCCTTTCTGAAATGAAAGATCGCTATCCACATCAGCTATCCGGTGGTCAGCAACAACGGGTGGCACTGGCAAGAGCATTGGCTCCAAACCCCTCTCTGCTCATACTTGACGAACCTTTTAGTAATCTTGATGCGATGCTGCGATCACAGTTGCGCAATGAAATATTTAGAATAATCAAACAAAGTGGTGTTACGGCAATTTTTGTAACACACGACACCCAAGATGCACTTGCAGTTGCAGACGAAATACTAATTTTACAAAATGGAAAATTAATTCAAAAAGACGCAGCTGCAAATTTGTATACCAAACCCAGCTCTGTGTATGTGGCTTCATTGTTTGGAAATACAATTCAGTTGAGTAAAGAGCTGCAATCGGCATTTGAATGTCCTCTAAAAACTGATTGCTGTCATGCTATTCGCAATGAAAATATTGCAATCAACGACGAATGTGATTATGTGACCAATGCAACTGTTCTTAAAAAGACTTTTTTAGGCTCAGGAACCCAGCTTTTAATCAAACTTGATAATGGTGAGCACCTCACAGTTGTAACAAAACATACACATATTGATGAGCGAATTACTATTGGCTTCAACTCTAAAGATGTTTTAGAGTTTAAGGAATAAAAAAAACCTTTCCTAAGGTTTAATTGGAAAGGTCTTATTTAAACAAGCTTACTTTTTTTTAATCTTTTTCCGGAGGATACCTCTCTAGAATTTTTTGAACAATTTCTTTAATTATTGCTTCTTTTTGTTCCATATTGGAAGCAATAGGAGCTGTACCAATACCCTGCCAAATTAATTCATTTGTTTTAGCGTCTATTATGTCAATGTATAACGAACCTTCAGTTGTTTTGGAAACCGTGGTTCCTCCCCAGGGGTGACCCCATCCCCATCCCCAATAGCCTCCCCAGCCATAATGGTTTTGGTATACATCAACGCGCTCTTTGGCTTTTGTAAAAAAACTGATTAATAAATCAGGAGATTCAGATTTTTGAAGCCCTTTTTTACTTAATTCAATATCTAAGGCTCTTAAAATTCTTCTTTTATCTAAATCTGAAATTTCAGCTTTATCGATTCCAGGTTTGAAAAATGCATAGGAATTAAAGCTGTTAAAATCAACTGTAGTGTCATAATCTGAAGCCACTTTAACACTGCTGCAAGAAGCAAAAAGAAAAAGGGCAATAACGGGGATAAATAGTGTTTTCATATTGAATTATATTTGAGCGTTTGGTTGTACCTCACGCAATTTATATGTAATTAAATCAGACTTTCATCAACTATATTTGGCAACGTGACTTTCAATTCAGGATTGTGTTTCATAGCGCGTTTTATTGCATAGATGGCTTCATCATTACGTGCCCAACTTCTGCGGGCGATGCCATTATTTACATCCCAGAAAAGCATTGATTTTAAGCGTCTTTCTGCCTCTATAGAACCATCAAGAACCATGCCAAATCCACCATTTATTACTTCGCCCCAGCCTACGCCACCACCGTTGTGGATGCTCACCCAGGTCGCACCTCTAAAGCTGTCGCCAATTACATTTTGGATAGCCATATCTGCCGTGAAGCGGCTTCCGTCATAAATATTTGAAGTTTCACGATAAGGTGAATCGGTTCCGGAAACATCGTGATGGTCACGACCCAAAATCACTGGGCCAATTTCATTTTGGGCAATCGCTTTGTTAAAAGCTTCGGCAATTTTAATCCGTCCATCACTGTCTGCATAAAGGATTCTTGCTTGTGAACCCACAACCAGTTTATTTTCCTGTGCACCTTTAATCCAGGTGATGTTGTCTTGCATTTGTTGCTTGGTTTCATCAGGTGAATTTTTCATCAACCCTTCCAAAACTTCACAAGCAATAGCATCAGTTTTTACCAAATCTTCAGGCTTTCCTGAAGCACAAACCCATCTGAAAGGTCCAAATCCATAATCAAAACACATAGGTCCCATAATGTCTTGAACATATGATGGATATTTGAATTCGCGAGGTTTTAAAGGGTCGGCATTTTCAGTAGTAACTACATCTGCTCCTGCTCGGGATGCTTCCAATAGAAAAGCATTTCCGTAATCAAAAAAGTAAGTGCCTTTGGCTGTATGTTTATTGATAGCATCTGCTTGACGACGGAGACTCCCCTGAACTTTTTCTTTAAAAAGTGTTGGGTTGTTTGCCATCAACTCGTTGGATTCTTCATAAGAAAGACCCGCTGGATAGTAGCCTCCTGCCCAGGGATTGTGCAGTGAAGTCTGGTCGCTTCCCAAATCGATAAAAATGTTTTCCTTGTCAAATGCTTCCCAGACATCAACCACGTTTCCATTATAGGCAATGGAGACGTTTACTTTTTTTGCTTTCGCTTCTTTAACACGTTCTACAAGTTGATCCAAATCTGAAATCACTTCATCTACCCAACCTTGAGAATGACGAGTTTGAGTGGCTTTGGGGTTGACTTCGGCACAAACGGTAATACAGCCTGCAATGTTTCCTGCTTTGGGTTGCGCACCGCTCATTCCGCCAAGACCAGAAGTGACAAACAAGCCTCCTTTGGGTGATTTGTTGATTTTTCTGAATCCGTTTAAAACAGTAATAGTCGTTCCGTGAACAATTCCCTGCGGACCGATATACATATAACTGCCTGCGGTCATTTGACCGTATTGTGAAACGCCCAGTGCATTCATTTTTTCCCAATCGTCTGGTTTTGAATAATTTGGGATAACCATTCCGTTAGTAACCACTACGCGCGGAGCTTCTTTGTGAGAAGGGAATAATCCCATAGGATGACCGCTGTACATCACCAGGGTTTGTTCATCGGTCATTTCAGCAAGGTATTGCATCGTCAACAAGTACTGGGCCCAGTTTTGAAAAACCGCTCCATTTCCGCCATAGGTTATAAGTTCGTGCGGATGTTGTGCAACCGCATTATCCAGATTGTTTTGTATCATCAACATAATGGCTTTGGCCTGCTCACTTTTTCCGGGGTATTCGGTAATGGCCCGGGCATACATTTTATAATCTGGGCGAAAACGGTACATATAAATGCGCCCGTATTTTTCCAATTCCTCCTTGAATTCGGGAAGGAGGGTGGTGTGGTGCTTGGGATCAAAATATCTTAAGGCATTTCTAAGGGCCAGTTTTTTTTCTTCATCTGTAAGAATTTCTTTGCGTTTTGGTGCGTGGTTTATTTGAGTATCATAGGTTTTTGGAGCAGGAAGTTTGGAAGGGATTCCTTCTAAAATGCTATTTTTAAAATCTATATTCAGTTGTGTTATGTGGCTCATACAATTCAATCTTAAAGTAATCTTTTGACACAAAGTTACGAAAAATAGATAGTGAAGGAGTTGGCTTTTTCAATAAATAGCTGTTGTATTTTATCTAAAAAGTGTATCTTAAAACCGAAAAAAACACACCCTATGAACCAAAATAAAATTCTAATTTTATTTGCCCATCCTTTATTTGAAAAATCGAAGGCTCACAAGGAGATGGTGAAAAATATCCCGGATTCACCAAACATTACTTTTCACGATTTATATGAACTCTACCCTGAGTTTAATGTCGATATTGAGATAGAACAGGCCCTGTTGAATGAACATGACATTATCATTTGGCAACACCCAATGTATTGGTACAGCTGTCCGCCATTAATCAAACAATGGATTGATATGGTGCTGGAATATAAATGGGCGTATGGCTCTGAAGGGAATGCGCTGGTTGGAAAACATGTTTTTCAGGTACTGACAACTGGAGGGAGACAAGAGAACTATTGCACAACGGGTCGTGACCGATTTACAATTTATGAATTACTAGAGCCATTTAATCAAACTGCAAAAGTGTGTAAAATGAATTACTTACCGCCTTTTGTAGTTCATGGCACATTCAGTATGAAGAAAGATGACTATATAAAGGCTGGGGTTTCTTACGGGAATTTGCTTACGTATCTATTGGAACACAAAATTGAGTATAGTGAGTTTGAAAATTTACTTTATATGAATGATTGGTTGGATCAAAAAAACACTGTAAATGGAAACTAGCTTTTTTTTACAAGCAATAATTTATTTAACTGCGGCAGTGGTTTTTGTTCCAATTGCCAAGAAAGTAGGTTTGAGCTCAATTTTGGGATACTTGTTTGCAGGAATAATTATAGGCCCTTCATTATTAGGACTAATTGGCCAAAAAGGCGAAGACATCATGCATTTTGCAGAATTTGGAGTCGTGATGATGCTGTTTTTAATTGGACTCGAGTTAGACCCCTATAAGTTTTGGAAAATGCGGAAATTCATCGCCGGTATGGGTTCCATTCAGGTAATTGGCACAGCCTTACTGTTGTTTTTTGGACTTCAACTGGTTTTGGACTGGAATTGGCAGACAGCATTGACTGTGTCTTTGGCACTCACACTTTCCTCAACCGCAATTGTGTTGCAAACCCTCAAAGAAAAAGGAATGAATAATACCTCAGTTGGCAGATCTTCCTTTGCTGTGCTTTTGTATCAGGATATTGCCGTGATTCCAATTTTAGCAGTGATACCGTTGATGGTTTCTGAAGTTTCAGGGAGTGAATTGAAAGAAATTACACCCTCACTAATATCAGATTTTCCAGCCTGGCTGCAAACACTAGTAGTGATTGGAGCCATTTCTTCAATTTACTTTTTAGGAAAATACCTCATTGTTCCTTTGCTTAGAATCGTTGCTAAAACCAGACTTCAGGAATTGTTTACTGCCTCAGCCTTATTAGTAGTTTTTGCAGTGTCTTATTTAATGCAACTGGTGGGGTTGAGTCCTGCATTGGGGGCGTTTATGGCCGGTGTGGTGTTGGCAAACTCTGAATTTCGTCACGAACTTGAAGGGGATATTGCACCCTTTAAAGGCTTGCTCTTAGGCTTGTTCTTTATTGGCGTAGGAGCTTCTATTGATTTTATGTTGATTATTGATAGGCCCATTTTTATACTTGTGTTTGTACTCGCTTTGACAGTAGTAAAATTCTTGGTTCTATTTGGTGTGGGTGCTCTCTACAAAAAGAATTTAGACCAAAACCTTCAATTTTCTATTGGCTTAAGTCAAGCCGGTGAATTTGGTTTTGTGATTATGGGTTTTGCAATGGGACTGTCAATTGTTCCTAATGAACTTTCAAATCAAATTTTGGCAATTATTGCCTTAACGATGCTTCTAACACCCTTTTTAAATGTACTGAATGAAAAATACATCATTCCAAATGTAGGAACCAAAAGAGAACAAAAAGATGAAGAAGTAGAAATTAATGAACAAAATGAAGTTATCATTGCCGGTTTTGGTCATTTTGGAAGCACCATAGGCCGCTTATTACGTGCAAATAAAATTGATGTCACTATCCTTGATCACGATGCCGATAGGGTAGAAGTGCTTAGAAAACTAGGCTTCAAAGTATATTATGGAGATGCTACAAGACTCGAATTATTAAAAGCTGCAGGAGCAGATGAAGCCAAACTATTTATTGCAGCCATTGATAACCCGGCCATTAATTTAAACCTGGTTGAACTATTGCAGAAACATTTTCCACATTTAAAAGTTCTGGCACGTGCAAGAAACCGAAATGATGCCTATGAACTTATTGACCACGGTGTTAAAAACTTTTATAGAGAAACATTGTATACAGCTGTGCATCTGGGAGTAGATGCGTTGGTGGAACTCGGGTTTAGAAAGTATACGGCAACCCGTCAGGGACAGCAATTTATAAAATATGACCAGGAAACAACCTGGACCTTGGCTAAAAAACGCCACGATAAAATGGCTTATATGGTAACTGTTCAGGAGGAAGTGGAAATGCAGGAAGATTTGTTGCGAAGAGATTTATTTGCTCAGTTTGAAGGCAATGACCACTCCTGGGACAGCGAGTTCCTTAAAAAGGAAAATCCTAAGGTGAAAGAATAGTGTTAGTGTTTACTATTTGTGTTTTTGTCATAACCATAAGGGCAATGCCTGCAACCACTCTGGCAACAATATCCGCGTTTTAAATGATACTGTTCTGTGAAGCATTTGTATCCCTCGGGCGTGAGGTAGTAGTCGCCGTCACCAAATAGTTTGTTGGAATCTGTATTCTTTTGCTGTTTACTCATAGTACAAAATTACAAAAACCCATTGATGTTTGTCATTGTAGCTTCATTCTTGTTTTCTAAGCAGTTTAGCGGCATTGCGCTGTGGCCTTTTATTATGGTAAAGTCTAAAGCAGAAAAGAATAATAAAGTGTTTATGAATCACGAACGAATACATTTGCGGCAACAACAGGAACTGTTGATATTACCTTTTTATTTTTGGTATGCTGTAGAGTTTATTGTAAGATGGATTCAGTACAAAGAGATACACAAGGCATACAGGAATATATGTTTTGAGCGGGAAGCCTATTGCAATGAAACCGATTTAAAGTACTTAAAATTTCGAAAAATTTGGAGCTGTCTCAAGTATGTTTAAATGAAAACCGCCCATAGCAGCGGGCGATTATATTGTAATAACTTATTTATTAACCAATCTTAAATTTTTTATTACGTGTCAAAAATAGGTTTTTGATTTAACATAGAAATAAAAATTCTCAAAATGGTTGGGTGAATGCGCAATTTTCTCGCTGACCTGTTATGCATGAATAGTAAAAAAGAATAGCGTTAACTGTTATTGAGAAATTTAAAAATAAAAAAAGCTTAACCGGATGGGTTAAGCTTTTAATGTAATTTTACTATACTAGTTTTACTATTTTTTATTGATGAGTTGGTTTACTAAAGCTTCTAATTTTGCAATTCTGTTTTCCTGACTCTCGATGATTTCTTGCTGTTCTTTAACTGCTTGAATTAAAATTGGGGTGAGACGCGAATAATCAATCATTAAAAAGTTTTGACTTGTACCTTCTTCTGTCGTATTTAATTGTGACACACCTGATTTTGATTTAATAAATAAAGATTTTTCTTTAACCAATGTGGGTAATATCTCTTTCACCTCCTGAGCGATTAATCCATATTCTAAGTCTTCATTAAAACCTAGAGAATTATACTTTTCTACATCATAAAAGTATGTAACAGGATTTAGTTGTTTAAGTATAGAAGTTGCATTATTAATGGGCTGAATGTTTTTCTTTAGTCTCGAATCAGATGCATTATATAAACCTCCTGTATATCCCAAGTCGTTTAAAAATAATCCTCCCCAACCAGTATCAGGACCGCCACTATTAGTTCGACTTCCTCTTACTCCTATTCCTTGAAATGAGTTAGAATGTCCTCTAACTCCTATTCCATTCCCGGAGTTTGTTATTGCTAAGCCAAAAATTGCTGCAGTCATTGAAGTATTTAAGCTATAACTTGTCCCACCTTCTATTCCATTATAATTATTTAACACATTCGTATTATTTCCAAGAAATGACACTCCATCATTCCCTTCATTAATTGAACCTATTAACGTAGTGGCACCAATATTTTCAGCATTATTACTTAAATGAAGTTTATAAATTGGATTTGAGGTATTAACTCCTACATTTCCGTTTGTCGAAATTCTCATTCTCTCTGCACCATTAGTAGAAAAAGCAAGATTATCTGCATTAGGTCTCCACATGCCTGTATTAGTATCTCCGTTCCAAGAGAAAGTGGGTTGACCTTCTGATCCGTTTCCATAGGCTCTTAGCCTGCCATTGTTAGTAAAATTAAATCTTTCTATTTCTGTATAGTTTTCTGTTGCAAATATTTGA
>NZ_CAXBAN010000068.1:0-9016 GCF_963973675.1 uncultured Planktosalinus sp.
TAGGAAATAAAACTATTGTTACTGCTTCTAAAGGACAGTTAAATAAAGCATCCATCCCGTAAAAGGGAACTATATCTTTTTCATACTGATAAGCCAAACTGATGTTTTGGGAAATACTAATGTCATCAGCATTCACTTCTATATCATCCATGGTAAACTGGCACGGGTGTTCATATCCGGTTGCATGAGTGATTTCTAAAAACTCTTTTCTAAATGTCTTAAAATATTGAGCGTGCATTTCAGATTTTAACGGAATGTGTATTCCATTTTGCAGCCATTTGTTTTGGGTAGCAACGCCACTGGGACATCTGTTAGTGTGGCATAGTTGAGCTTGTATACAACCAATACTCATCATCGCCTCACGGGCAACATTGATTACATCTACGCCCATTCCAAACGCCATTGCAGCAATTGCAGGGAATCCTAATTTTCCACTTCCAATGAAAACAATGCGTTCAGTGAGTTTTCTTTTTTGGAATACTTTATAGAGTTCTGAAAATCCATATACAAAAGGAAGGGAAACGTGATCAGCAAAACTTGGCGGGGCAGCACCAGTTCCTCCTTCACCACCGTCTACAGTGATGAAATCCGGCCCTTTTCCAGATTTAACCATCAATTCTGCCAGTTCTTCCCATTGGTTCAATTTGCCAATTGCTGCCTTTAGACCTACGGGAAGCCCTGTTTTTTCGGCAATTTCTTCTATTAAACTCATCAACTCTGGAACGGTTTTGAATGCTGTGTGATTGGGAGGGGAAAGTACATCTTTTCCCACTTCCACACCTCTAATCCCTGCTATTTCCTTACTGATTTTTGCTCCGGGAAGGACGCCCCCTTTTCCGGGTTTGGCTCCTTGTGATAGTTTAATTTCTATGGCTTTTATAAACGGATTGTTGTTGACCAATTCGACCAACTTTTCCATAGAAAAGTTGCCTTTATCATCTCTGACACCAAAATAGCCGGTTCCAAAATGAAAGATTACATCAGCTCCCTTACTGTGATAAGAAGATAAGCCTCCCTCACCTGTATTGTGGTAGGCCCCAGATTTTTTACAACCTTCATTGAGGGATTCAATCGCTTTTGCTGAAAGAGAACCAAAACTCATAGCTGAAACATTAATGATAGAAGCCGGTCTGAAAGGTTTTTTTCTTTGATTGTACAAACCCATAACTTTTGCACATGGAAGAAAGGAAGGATTTTCAACATTAGGATGATTTCTTTCTAACTTGAAAGGAATCATCGCATTGTTTATAAAAATATGTTGATGAGCATAGATATCAGAATCTGTGCCGAAACCTTTATAGTTGTTTTCCCTTCTGGAAGATTTGTAAATCCATTCCCGTTCTATCCGATTAAAAGGTTTTTCCTCTCTGTTGTTGGCCACTAAATATTGTCTTAGTTCAGGACCAATGCCTATCAAAAAATACCTTATATGCCCAACTATTGGAAAATTGTGTAAAACAGAATAGCGTTTTTGAAAAAAGACATCACTGATAAAAATTAAGAGAAAAAAGATAAGTATCCATCCCCACCAAGGAATCGATTTTAAAACTTCAAAAATGGTTTCCATAAATTATTTTGCATTTAAAAAATCAATGGTAAGCTGAGACAACGACTTTACTCCAAGCAACATTCCGGCGTCATCAATCATAAAATCGGGTGTATGATGCGGATAGGGTGTCTGGTTTCCGGGAGTCATTCCTCCCAAAAAGTAATATAGGCCGGGTACTTCCTTTTGAAAAAAGGAAAAATCTTCAGCTCCGGTAATTGCATCAATGAGAACTACGTTTTCATTTCCGGCAGTATTTTTAAGGGTAGGCAACATTTTGGATGTTAAATCAGGGTCGTTGAATGTTATAGGATAGTTGTATTCGTGAAAACTAAGTTTTGCTGTTCCTCCATAGGCTTTTGCTAATGTTGAAGTCATTTCTTGCATGCGAAGCATCACTTTTTCTCGCATATCGTGATCAAGTGTTCTCAAAGTTCCCAGCATTTCTGATTTTTCCGGGATGATATTTTGACGTGTGCCGGCTGAAATTTTTCCGACTGTAATAACTACTGCTTCTTTTGTAAGCTCAGTCTCTCTGCTTACAATAGTTTGCAGACCGTCGATAATTTTAGCAGAAATTAATATTGGGTCTACACTGGTCCAGGGTGTGGAGCCATGCGAACCTTTTCCATTAACCTCTATGGTAAATGAATCTGATGCAGCCATAATTCCTTCCGGGCGGTATGCAATTGTACCTACAGGTAATTGTGAGCTGATGTGCAAACCAAAAATGGCATCCACTTTGGGGTCTTTAAGTACTCCTTCTTCCACCATCATTTTAGCACCGCCGTTTTCTCCCGGTGGTGGTCCTTCTTCAGCGGGTTGAAAAATAAACTTTACAGTTCCATTCAGAAGGTGTTTGTTTTTTGTAAGTACTTCAGCCACTCCCATTAAAATGGCTGTGTGAGCATCGTGTCCACAGGCGTGCATTACTCCTGTTTCTGTATTCAGAAATGTTGTTGTTACTTCGCTTTTAAATGGCAAATCGTTACGTTCTGTAACCGGTAGAGCATCGATATCAGCTCTGAGCGCTACAACTTTCCCTTGTTGATTTCCTTTCAATATACCTACAACACCCGTGTGGGCAACACCAGTTTGAACTTCCAGTCCAATAGCTCTTAAGTGTTCAGTGATTTTTTTGGCAGTATTGAATTCACGGTTGGAGAGTTCAGGGTTTTGATGAAAATGATGTCTCCAGTCAATTACTTTTTGCTCGATGGCTGTAATGTCTTTTTGTAGTTGAGCATCCATTTGAGCTTGAATCTGAGAAGAAACAAGAAAGGTAACAAGGATGTACATAAAACGCATAGCAAGTTCTTTTTTGAATTTATTTCCTAAAGGTATTAATTTTTGAGGAATCATAAACCTTGTTAGTAATTATTACACATTGCATGTGTTTTTTACCTCTTGAATTCTTATTTTCACCTTTTTAAAATTAAGCCATTGCAGGATTATTTAAATCAACTAAATGAAGCACAATTAGCTCCTGTTTTACAGAAAGATGGAGCTATGATTGTGATTGCCGGTGCCGGTTCAGGAAAGACGAGAGTACTTACCTATCGCATTGCGTATTTGATGGAGCAGGGGGTAGATGCCTTTAGTGTTTTAGCACTTACGTTTACCAACAAGGCAGCACGTGAAATGAAAAAGCGAATTGCTGAAATCGTGGGTGCTTCTGAGGCTAAAAACTTATGGATGGGAACCTTCCATTCGGTCTTTGCAAAAATATTAAGGATTGAAGCTGAAAAATTAGGGTATCCTTCCAATTTTACAATTTATGATACACAGGATTCTCAAAGTGTAATTAGGGCCATTATAAAAGAAATGAATTTGGATAAGGATGTTTATAAATACAAACAGGTTTATTCGCGCATTTCTTCATATAAAAACAGTTTGATAACAGTTAAAGCCTACTTTAATAACCCAGAATTGATGGAAGCCGATGCCATGGCAAAAATGCCCAGGTTAGGAGACATTTACAAAGCGTATGTAGCCAAATGTTTCAAAGCTGGAGCAATGGACTTTGATGATTTGCTTTTAAAAACAAATGAATTGCTCACGCGTTTTCCAGATGTGTTGGCAAAATACCAAAATCGGTTTCGCTATATATTGGTTGATGAGTATCAAGATACCAATCACAGTCAGTATTTAATAGTCAGGGCACTTTCTGACCGGTTTCAGAATATTTGTGTAGTGGGTGATGATGCGCAGAGCATTTATGCCTTCCGGGGAGCAAACATCAACAACATTTTAAATTTCCAACGTGATTATGATGATGTAAAGGTTTACAGGTTGGAACAGAATTACCGTTCTACGAAAAACATTGTAGAAGCTGCCAACTCCATAATAGATAAAAACAAAACTAAACTTGAAAAAATAGTTTGGACAGCAAATGAATCAGGCAATAAAATTCTGGTGAACCGTTCAATGACTGACGGTGATGAGGGGAGGTTTGTTGCTAGTTCCATTTTTGAAAATAAAATGAATCACCAGCTCAATAATGATGATTTTGCAATCTTATATCGTACCAATGCCCAGTCAAGAGCAATTGAGGATGCACTCAGAAAAAAAGACATTCCCTATAGGATTTATGGCGGGTTGAGTTTTTATCAACGTAAAGAAATCAAAGATGTTATTGCCTATTTAAGGTTGGTATTAAACCCCAAAGACGAGGAGGCTTTAAAAAGGGTAATTAATTACCCTGCAAGAGGGATTGGAAATACTACTATTGAAAAACTTATTGTTGCTGCCAATCATTATAAGCGATCTATTTTTGAGGTAATGGAGCACATTGATAAAATTGACCTGAAAATCAATAGTGGAACCAAAGGAAAACTTCAGGGTTTTGTTACTACCATTCAAAGCTTTCAAGTGTTGAATGAAAGTTACAATGCATTTGAAATCGCAGAGCATGTAGTTAAGAAAACTGGTTTACTCCAAGAATTAAAAAAGGATGCTACTCCTGAAGGGATAGCCCGCATCGAAAACATTGAGGAATTATTAAACGGTTTACGGGATTTTGTTGAGGAACAAAAAGAACTTGCTGAAAGTTCGGGTTCCCTTTCAGAATTTCTTGAAGATGTTGCCCTTGCTACAGATCTTGATAATGAAAAAGGAGACGATGACCGCGTGGCCTTAATGACTATCCATCTGGCAAAAGGACTGGAATTTCCATATGTTTATGTAGTAGGTTTGGAAGAAGATCTTTTTCCAAGTGGGATGAGTATGAATACAAGGGCAGAGCTTGAAGAAGAACGCCGACTTTTTTATGTTGCTCTGACAAGGGCCGAAAAGCAAGCCTATTTGACGTATGCGCAAACAAGATACCGTTGGGGAAAATTGATAGATGCAGAACCCAGCAGGTTTTTAGAAGAAATTGACGAAGCGTTTCTGGAATATCTTACTCCAATTACAGAAAACCGTTACAAACCCCTGATTGATGCAGATATTTTTGATGAAGTAGACAAAAGTAAGCTCAGATTAAGAAAACCTGCAAACGGTACACCGCCCCAAGGCCCCTCTGAAGAACAATTAAAAAAATTGAGACGTTTGCGACCGGTGAGTAGTCCGGGAGGTAATAAAGTGGAGGCTAACAATGATATAAAGAAGGGAGCCACTGTTGAGCATATGAGATTTGGAAAAGGAAAAGTTATAAATATCGATGGAGTGGGTGCTGATAAAAAAGCAGAGATTAATTTTGAGAATGGTGGTTTGAAAAAGCTTTTATTGCGGTTTGCTAAATTGAATGTGTTAGAAAACTAAACTTTCAACTATGAGTGTTACAAATATTATTATTATGCTGTTGTCCATTTTCAGCATTCTATTACTATCGTCACTTTTTTTTATTCCTTCAGATTCTGAAATTTACAGATTGATTGAGTATTTTGACTTTATGCTTTGTTTGATATTCCTTTATGACTTTATCAGTCAGCTCATACAAGCAAAAAATAAATGGAAGTATTTTTATACTGTTGGCTGGCTTGATTTATTATCTTCCATTCCACTGGTTTCTGAATTTCGGTTTATCAGGGTTTTCAGAGTGTTCAGGGTTTTCAGAATTATTAAGTCAATCAGGTTGTTAATTGAATTTGTTCTTAAAAACAAGTCAGCTTCTTTGTATGGATTTGTTGTTTTCAGTGCATTTACCATTTTAGTGTTGTCAACAACAGCAGTGCTTTACGTTGAAAAAGATGTTGGGAACATTCAGACAGCAGAGGATGCACTATGGTGGAGTTTTGTCACGATCACCACTGTTGGTTATGGTGATTTTTATCCTGTAACCAACATAGGAAAGTTGATTACATTTGTTTTAATTGTATGTGGTATTGCCTCTTTTGGTACTGCTATTTCTTATATCAATGAAAAGGCTTCCAGCTTTAAAAACTAATCAATTGGCAAGTGTGTTAGCATAAACTGCTCCAGTTTAGTTTGTAAATCCTGAACATCAGCAGTGCTCCAGTCGTCACCATGACCACCTTCGTAGACTGTAAATGAATAATTGATTCCGGTTGTGTTTAAGGCATTTTCCAAAGCAAATCCATTACTTATAGGTACGATGGGGTCCAGGCTTCCGTAAAATAAAATTGTGGGCGAGGTATTTTCTGAAACCTGAAAAACAGGGCTTAATACTTCAGGTAGATTACTTCCCGGCGGGTAAGCATTTGTATCTGTCAAAAGCTGAAGTGCTAATTCAAAGTTTGGATTGTTTGCATAGAAAGGATCTGTAAAATCTGACGGGCCAACAATGTCGGCAACAAACTTTACTTGGTCTGAAAGGTCATAAACCGAATCATACATCAATGATATATGTGCACCTGCACTTGTTCCAATAAGGCCAAACTGCGGCTGTATATGTAGTTCATTTTGTTGTTCAGTGAGTTGAGAAAGAACACTTCCCAGATCTAAAAACTGATTAGGAAATGCAGGGACCCCAATTTCAGCCAGCACGTAATTAATATTTGCTACTGCATAGTCAGGGTGATTTGCCTGTAAAAAATTGACAATTTCAATCATATCATTTTTGTCTCCGGAGGTCCATCCCCCACCGTGAACAAGGATTATGACTTTTGTGCTTTCTTGAGTCCTTCCTTCAGGTAGATATAAATCATATACCTGGCTAGGGTGTTCTCCATAAGAAACATTCATTCTGACTTCAGCTTCCAGAATTGTTTCTGGATTTGTAGTGTTTTCATCATCTGAGCTACAAGCAACATTGAATAATAAAAATGGAATTGAAACGAATAGTATTATTAAGTATCTTTTCATCAGTATTTTTTAAAAAATTTAATTAACTTAAATTGGAACTTCAATATATTAATTAAAATAACGTATACTAGTTTCTTTTATGTTATTTTGTATTGGAAATATTTAAAAAAGTTTGATTATGGCTAAATTTATTAAGCTTTATGAGGAAAATCCAAATGAAAAACAGATTCAGGAGGTTGTGAAAGTACTTCGTGATGGAGGAATCATTATTTACCCTACAGATACTGTTTATGGGTTAGGGTGTGATATCAATAACAACCGGGCATTAGAGCGTATAGCTCAGATAAGAGGTGTTAAAATTGAAAAAGCAAACTTTTCATTTGTTTGTGAAAGTTTAAGCGATGTGTCTGCGTATGTAAAACAAATGGATACTTCAACCTTTAAAATGCTTAAAAGAGCGTTGCCGGGTCCCTATACGTTTATCCTTGAAGGCAACAATAATTTACCATCAGTATTTAAAAAGAAAAAAACGGTTGGCTTGCGTGTGCCGAATAATAATATTGCAAGGGCCATTGTAAGGGAACTTGGGAGCCCCATTATATCAACGTCAATTCGTGACGAAGATGAAGTCATAGAGTATACTACAGACCCGGAGCTGATTTATGAAAAATGGGAAAAACTGGTTGATGTGGTGATTGACGGTGGATATGGTGGAAACATTGCATCTACAGTAATTGACTTAACACAGGGTGAGCCGGTGCTGGTAAGAGAAGGAAAAGGATCATTGGAAATATAAAAAAAGCCCGGTGTAAAACCAGGCTTTAATTTTTTTCTTTGAATCAAATTAGTTAATTGCAGGGTCTTTTAATCCTTCTTCAATCATTTCATAAAACTGATCTAATTTTGGAAGTACTACAATTCGTGTTCTTCTGTTTTTAGATTTTCCTTCAGCAGTTGCATTGCTTGCTACAGGCACATATTCTCCTCTACCCCCTGCGGTCATTCTTGCCGGGTCAACACCAAAGTCTTTCTGTAGCATTCTTACTACAGCAGTTGCTCTTAGTACACTCAAATCCCAGTTGTCTTTTATGGCGGGACGGCTAATAGGATCGGTATCGGTATGTCCTTCCACTAAGAATTCAAAATCAGGTTTGCTTTTAACCACTTGTGCAACTTTTCCAAGTACTTCTTTTGCTCTGCTGGTGATGTTGTAACTACCACTTGAAAACAATAACTTGTCAGAAATGTTCACATACACTACGCCTTTTTCAACGCTTATTTCAATGTCGGTATCATCCAGGTTGCCGATAGCTCCTTTCAAACTTTGAACCAATGCAAGGTTTACAGAGTCTCTTCTTGTAACAGCATCTTGAAGCTTTCTGATGGTTAAGTCTTTTTCCTGCAAACTCTCTAAAGAGCGTTCGAGATTTTCAGCTCCTTTTTTAGTTAAATCTGTAAAATCACCAATACTTCTGATTAAGTCTTTGTTAGTAGCATTTAAGGATGCCACCTGACTTTCAAGGGAATTTGCTTTGGCTTGAAGTGAAGCCCTTTCTTCTAAACAGGAATTTAGCTTTACGGTGGTAGTGTTAAGCATATCCTGAGTGTTTTTGTGTTGCTCCTCTAACTCAGCATATTTTTTTTGAGAAACACACGATGAAAATAGTAGTGCAACTACACTACCCAATACGATTATTTTTTTCATAATTTTTGGTTTTATTTTTTTAGTTAAATTGAATATCAAAATTATCAAATATTGAGCCAACTTTTTAATAGTTAACAATTATTTAGGCTACGATTATTTAATTGCTTTAAAATGTTTTATTTGTTTTACAAAATACAAAAAAACTATTGATTTTTTGTGATAATAAGCACTGTATTTTGTAGTATTAGTCCTCTTTTTGATCATTTTATTAAAATGTTGGTAAAAAGAACAGTGTGCTTTCAGAATTGCAATAAAATGTATAAACTTAAAACTGATTAAAAATTGTATACCTGCTAAACCATCCAGTATCATTCTTATTATAATAACAGTGGACACAGACTTTCCGGGTGTGTTTTTTAACAAGTTGAAGAGTGAGTTTCTAAAATTCAGAAAGGTTTTTTTTGGGTTTGTGTTTTGTAAAGTTGCCCCTCCAAGATGAAACACTTTTGATGAACCAATGTATTTTGATTCCAATCCTGCATTAAAAAACCTCCAACATAAATCTATTTCTTCCTGGTGTGCAAAATAGTCTTCATCAAAACCACCTACTTGATCAAAAT
>NZ_CAXBAN010000069.1:0-8879 GCF_963973675.1 uncultured Planktosalinus sp.
CTGTCTAAAAAGCAACAATTCCTTAAAAGAAGCTTTGATGCTTCAATTGCTTTAATAGGGTTGCTTGTTTTATTTATTCCTTTACTTTTGTTAATAATAATAGCAAGGGTTGATATAGGAAAATCAGGTGTGTTTTTACAGAAACGTGTTGGGATGGATGGGAGAGTCTTTAATATGTATAAGATAAGAACACTAAAAAATGTTAAAAATCACAGTTTTGAGGAGATGGTTCTTGATCAATCAAAATCAGGCAGGTGGATGCGAAAAACTAAACTTGATGAACTTCCCCAGCTTTTTAATGTGATTATTGGTGATATGAGCTTTGTAGGGCCTCGACCGGATATTCCCGGTTATGCTGACAAACTTAAAGGAGAAGATAGAATTATTTTAAGTGTAAGGCCAGGTATTACAGGTCCTGCGACCTTAAAATATAAAGATGAAATCAATTTGTTGATGACTAAAAAAAATCCAATAAAATACAATGATGAAACAATTTGGCCAGATAAAGTAAAAATCAATAAAGACTATGTAAAAAATTGGACGTTTTGCGGAGATTTAAAATATATTTTCAAATCTATAGTTTAAAATAAATAGTAAAAGAGCACTTATTTAATGGAATCTTTCAAATATCACACTCAAGAAATTTCAAAACATTCATTCTTAATAACGGGAGGCGCCGGTTTTATAGGCTCCAATCTGGTTGGATATTTGCTAAAGCATGGAGCAAAAAAGGTTAGAGTACTTGATAATTTAGCGACAGGATTTAAAGAAAATTTGAATGAATTTCTAGATATGACAAATTTTGAATTGCTTGAAGGCGATATTCGAGATTTGGATACCTGTAAAAAGGCAATCAAAGGAATTGATTATGTATCTCATCAAGCAGCTTTAGGTTCAGTACCGCGTTCTATAAATGACCCTATCACCACAAATGAGGTAAACATTTCAGGTTTTTTAAATATGCTTGTTGCTCAAAAAGAGTCAATATCTGTGAAACGATTGATATATGCAGCCTCGAGCTCTACTTACGGCGACAGTAAAATGCTTCCAAAAGTTGAGGAAAATATTGGAAAACCACTTTCTCCCTATGCTGTTACCAAATATGTAAATGAGTTGTATGCAGATGTTTTTTATAAAACTTACGGTACAGAAACCATAGGTTTGCGTTATTTCAACGTTTTTGGTCCAAAACAAAGTCCAACAGGAGCCTATGCCGCTGTTATACCACTTTTTATGCAAGCCTTAAAAGATAAAAAGCCTCCTGTAATCAATGGAGACGGAGAACAAACAAGAGATTTTACATTTGTTGAAAATGCTATACAAGCCAATATTAAGGCATTTTTTGCAGACTCTAAAGGGGTAAACGAAGTCTATAATGTAGCTTATGGAGAGCGTATTAGTCTTAACAAGCTTTGGGGTTTTCTAAATGAAATTTCAAATATAAAAATTAGAGCAAACTATGGCCCGCCTAGAGTTGGTGATGTCAGAGATTCTCTTGCAGATATTTCAAAGGCAAGAAAATTATTGGATTATGATCCAAAATTCAGTGTTCACAAAGGCCTACAAGTAACTTGGGACTATTTTGTGAAAGATTAGTTTAACTAAACCTAATGATGAAAAATATTCTAATAACAGGAGGAGCAGGCTTCATTGGTTCACATGTTGTAAGGCTTTTTGTGAAATCTTATCCAGACACACATATATTTAATTTGGATGCACTTACATATGCAGGTAATTTAGAAAATCTTGAAGATGTTGAGCAAGCTTCAAACTATACTTTTATCAAAGCAGATATTAACGATTCTAAAGTTATTCAAAAACTATTTGAAGCTCATCAGTTTCAAAGCGTAATTCACCTAGCGGCAGAATCACATGTTGATCGTTCTATTTCAGACCCTTTATCCTTTTTAAAAACCAATATTTTTGGAACTGTAAATTTACTGAATGCAGCCAAAGAATGTTGGAAGTCTAATTTTGAAGACCATTTGTTTTACCATATAAGCACAGATGAAGTTTATGGCACTTTAGGCTCTTCTGGATTATTTACAGAAAAAACTGCATACGACCCTAACTCACCGTATTCTGCTTCTAAAGCAAGTTCAGATCATTTTGTGAGAGCTTATGGAGAAACTTATGGATTTCCATTTATTATATCAAACTGTTCTAATAATTATGGCCCCAATCAATTTCCTGAAAAATTAATTCCTTTGTTTATTAATAATATTATTGAAAATAAACCACTTCCTGTTTATGGTGATGGAAACTATACCCGTGATTGGCTTTATGTAATTGATCATGCAAAAGCAATAGATTTGATATTTCATAATGGATTAAAAGGCGAAACCTATAATATTGGTGGGTTTAATGAATGGAAAAACATTGATTTAGTTAAATTGCTTTGTGATTTAATGGATGAAAAACTAAAAAGAATACAAGGAAACTCTAGAAATCTAATAAGATTTGTGAAAGACCGGCCGGGACATGATTTACGTTATGCCATAGATGCATCAAAAGTCAACTCAAAATTAGGGTGGAAACCATCTGTAACTTTTGAAGAAGGGCTAGTAAAAACAATCGATTGGTATCTTGAAAATCAACACTGGCTTAAGAATGTAACTACAGGGCTTTATCAGGATTATTACAAAAAACAGTACAAAAATAACTAACCAATGAAAGGAATTATATTAGCAGGAGGCGCCGGCACTCGTTTGCACCCTCTTACACAGGTGGTCTCCAAGCAGCTTTTACCTGTGTATGACAAACCGATGATTTATTATCCGCTTTCGGTTTTGTTATTGGCAGACATTAAAGAAATTTTAATAATCTCAACTCCTGCAGATTTACCAAATTTTCAAAAACTCTTCGGAAATGGTAAACACCTTGGAATTTCAATTTCTTATGCAGAACAACCCTCTCCTGATGGATTAGCACAAGCATTTATAATAGGTGAAGAATTTATTGGAAATGATCATGTTTGCTTGATTTTAGGAGACAATATATTTTATGGTGCCGGTTTTCAAAAACTTTTAATTGAAGCTAAATGTAATGTCATTAATGAAGGAATTGCTTCTGTGTTTGGTTATTATGTTGAAGACCCCGAACGCTATGGAGTAGCCTCTTTTGATAGTAAAGGTCAAGTTTTGAGTATTGAAGAAAAGCCAAAACAACCTAAAAGTAACTATGCAGTTGTCGGGCTTTATTTCTATCCAAATTCGGTAATTGATATTGCTAAGTCTGTGAAACCATCAAAAAGAGGTGAACTTGAAATTACTTCTGTTAATGCTCATTTTTTGAGTGAAAATAATCTAAAAATGCAAATTATGAGTAGGGGATATGCCTGGTTGGATACAGGTACACACGAAGCTCTAACAGAAGCTACCGAATTTGTAAAAACCATTGAAAAAAGAACAGGTTTAAAAATAGGCTGTATTGAAGAAATAGCCTTTCGTAAGCGGTTAATCAACGAAAAAGAGTTATTGCAACTAGCCACACCGCTATTAAAAAGTGGATATGGACAATATTTAAAAAATCTTCTGAAATAAATACTAAGGTGTTTTATATACCGTTAGTTTAAAAGTTTCCCCAAAAACAAATTAACCCTAACATCAACTTATGCATTTAAAGAAGAGTATTTTTATTTTATATTTATTAGCTACATTTTCTACCTATTCACAAGAAGAAAAATTTAATAAAACTTCAATAGAAACAGGTATTGGTCTTCACGTACCTCTGGCTCCAAATGATAAAATTAGCAGAAGCAATTATGTAAATTTTGGAAGTTTTGAATTTGGTATTAGATATATGTTTAATCAAAAACTTGGAGCTAAATTAAAATACACTTATAATGGGTTTCGTGATAAAAATGATACTGATACCGGAATTAACAACAATACCATAGCAGTTGAAGGTTTTTATAATGTTGGAAGGCTGGTTTTGCCTTATTATATTTATAACAAAGCTACTATTTTTTTTCATACAGGAGTGGGATATACCAGGGCTACGGCTCTCGGAAAAAATGTAACCGAACAAACCGGAAATCTAAATTTTGGATTTAGACCCCAAGTAAAAATCAATGATTGGTTTTCAGTATTTGCTGACGGAAATTACAATATGGTTTTTAAACAGCACTATAGTTATTCTGGTGAACTTTTATCACCTGACTATGAAGATCAAAACGGTAGTTTCGCAACTTTAAATTTTGGAGTAATATTCAGTCTTGGTAAAAACAAACACCATGTTGACTGGTACTAAATACTTGATTTAACAATCCTTTTTTTAAATCGTTAAACCTTTTTTAAAAATTAGTTTAACCTTTGCTTTATTGTTAATTTAGAGGAAAAATTGGCATGAGAGTATTGATTACCGGGGCGACTGGACTTATAGGAAAAGAGATTGTAAAAAGATGCTTAGATAAAAAGATAAGCGTCCATTATTTAACAACTTCACAATCAAAAATTCAAGAAAAAGAAAACTACAAAGGGTTTTTTTGGGACCCAAAAAAGGGAGAAATCGACAGTAGTTGTCTGCAAAATGTTGATGCAATAATTCACTTGGCAGGAGCAACAATTTCAAAGCGCTGGACTAAGCAATATAAAACTGAAATACTCGAAAGCAGAATTCTTTCAGGAAATATATTGTTTAATACAATCCAAAAAAATGCACATCAAATAAAACACTTTATCTCTGCCAGTGGTGTGAATATTTATCCAAATGATTTTAATGAAATTTATAATGAAAGCAATGATAAAATTGATACTACTTTTTTAGGAAATGTTGTTTCCAGCTGGGAAGAAGTAGCTGATAAGTTTGCTGTACTTGATATGAAAGTTTCAAAAATAAGAACAGGAATGGTTCTTGATAAAAACGAAGGAGCATTACCGGAAATTTCTAAACCAATAAAACTTGGTTTAGGTGCACCATTGGCATCTGGTAAACAATGGCAATCCTGGATTCATATTCAGGATATAGCAAGACTTTATTTATTTGTTGTAGAAAAACAATTGGAAGGGGTTTTTAATGCTGTAGCTCCAAACCCAGTCACTAATAAAGAGTTTACAAATCTTGTTGCTAAAAAATTAAACAAAACTCTTTGGTTGCCAAACGTTCCTGCTTTCGCTTTAAAAATTGTGTTGGGTGAGATGTCTACTTTAGTAATTTCAAGTCAAAATGTAAGTTCACAAAAAATAGAAAATAAAGGTTTTCAATTTAAATATCCAGACTTGGAAAGCTCTTTAGAAAGTTTACTTTAATAAAAAAATCCCGCAAAGAGCGGGATTTTTTTATTAGAAGTTAAGGTATATTTCTTAGCTTTTATTTGCTTCTAAATAAACAGTTAAACTGATGTCGTCATAAATAACTTTGTCTCCAATATTTGGAAAAACAGATTTAGATCTAAAATTGATATCCCATTCAGTTCTGTCAATTGTAAATGTTTCACTTTGTAAAACCATTTTATCATCTTCCAAAGACATATTTACCGGAAACTTAATGTTTTTTGAATTATCAAGAAGGATTAAATTTCCTTCCATCCAGGTTTTACCATCAGTTACGTTCATTCCTGTTACAACAAAAGTCCCTGTAGGATACTCATTGATATTAAAAAAATCGCCCTCTTTGCCTTCAACAGTTCCTTTTAGGTGAGCTTCAAGGTTTTCTTTTCCGTCACCTTCTTCAAGGTCTGTGACAGTTATTGAGCTCATATCAAGAGCGAACTCACCGCCTACAATTTCGTTAGATTCATTTAAGTTAATATAACCTTTTGAAACTTTAATGTATCCTGTATGGTTTCCTGTTAATTTTCCTGCTTCCCAGTCAATTTTAGTCGCATCAGTATCTGCATTGTAGGTCATAACAGATGTTGTAGATTCCATTTTGTCTTGCGCTTCACTTGTTTCCACTTTGTTTTCTTTTTCTCCTTTACAGGAAAATGCAAAAATTGCAAATATAGAAAGTGCGGATAGTTTTAAAATGTTGTTTTTCATGGTTTGTGTTAATTTTTTGATTCAATGCAAAAGTACTAGTCTTAATGGTAAATTTATCTTAAAGTCCTATTAATTTTTCAATGACATTTTGACACAAAACTACTTATGGCAGTACTTTTGTTATATCAATGACGACAAATTTTAGAAAATTAAAATAATGAGCAAGAAAGATACTTCCAAAACTGCAACAAAATCTAAACCAAAGGATCATAAAAAAAACGATTTTGAAGAAAAAATAGACGGTTTAGAAAACAATATCAATAAATTAGAAGAGGAATTAAACCATGAAAAAGAAAAATTTTTAAGACTCTTTGCTGAGTTTGAAAACTATAAAAGACGTACATCAAAAGAACGAATAGAACTTTTTAAAACTGCAGGACAAGATGTACTGCTTGCTTTGTTACCAGTTATGGATGATTTTGACAGAGCTCTTCTTGAACTCAAAAAATCTGACGATGACACTTTGTACAAAGGAGTGACATTAATTCACAATAAGCTAAAAGAAACCTTAAGAACTAAAGGTTTAGAACAGTTTGAAGTCAAACAAGGCGATGTATTTGATGCGGAAACACACGAAGCAATCACACAAATACCTGCACCAAAAGACGATTTAAAAGGTAAAATTATTGATGTTGTTGAAAAAGGATATCAATTAGGAGAAAAAATTATTCGCTATCCAAAAGTTGTGATAGGACAGTAAAAGCATTAAACAAGTTTTATGAAAGAAGATTATTACGACATATTAGGCATCAGTAAGAATGCAACTGCAAATGAAATTAAAAAAGCTTACCGAAAAAAAGCCATTGAGTTTCATCCTGATAAAAACCCAGGTGATGTCAAAGCAGAAGAAATGTTTAAAAAAGCAGCTGAAGCTTATGAAGTTTTAAGTGACCCAAATAAAAAAGCCCGTTACGATCAATATGGCCACCAAGCTTTTGATGGTTCAGGTGGATTTAGCGGTGGAGGAATGAACATGGAGGACATTTTTAGCCAGTTTGGAGATATTTTTGGTGGAGCTTTTGGTGGTGGCGGAGCTGGTTTTTCCGGTTTTAGTGGTTTTGGAGGTGGCGGCCAACGAAGAATAAAAGGAAGTAATTTACGCATTCGGGTTGCATTGACACTTGAAGAAATTGCTAATGGTGTTGAAAAAAAGATTAAAGTAAAACGAAAAAAACAGGCACAAGGCACAACATACAAAACATGTACAAGCTGTCATGGTAGTGGACAGGTAACGAGAATTTCAAATACAATTTTAGGAAGAATGCAAACATCTGCTCCTTGTAATGTTTGTGGAGGTTCAGGAAAAATTATTGAATCTAAACCACCCAATGCTGACAAAGATGGAATGTTATTGACAGAAGAAACAGTTTCAATTAAGATTCCTGCAGGGGTAGTGGACGGCATGCAACTCAAAGTTACCGGAAAAGGAAATGAGGCTCCAGGAGATGGCATTGCAGGTGATCTGTTAGTAGCTATTGAAGAAAAAATACATCCAACACTACAAAGAGAAGGTGATAATTTGCATTATGACCTTTACATTAGTTTTTCAGAAGCTGCATTAGGAACATCAAAAGAAATTGATACTGTTACCGGAAAAGTTAGAATCAAAATTGAAGAAGGAGTTCAAAGTGGTAAAATTTTAAGACTTCGTAATAAAGGTATTCCAAGTATTAATGGGTATGGTAGTGGAGATCTTTTAGTACACGTAAATGTCTGGACTCCAAAAGCTCTTTCGAAAGAACAAAAAGAGTTTTTTGAGAAAATGGCAAGCGACTCAAACTTTCAACCAATGCCAGAATCTGATGATAAATCATTCTTTGAAAAAGTAAAAGATATGTTTTCTTAACAAGTTTATATTTAAATTAATTTGTTATATTTGTTTATGGTTAGTAATTAATTAGCCATATTTTTCTTTTTCATAGCAATTTTTTTTCCCATCCTATGTTCATTTTTTAAAGATCCTAGGGTGGGTTTTATTTTTAATTTCTTCTTTACACTTGTAACACCCTTAATGTAAATTAGACAAACATTTTAAAAAATTATCAAGTTACATGAGTCACTTATTAGTAGCAGAGAAAGTCACAAAACAGTACGGCAAACACACTGCTTTAAATTCAGTATCAGTTGCAGTACCTGAAGGAACTATTTTTGGGCTTTTAGGACCCAATGGTGCCGGAAAAACCACTTTCATTAGAATCATCAATCAAATTACTATGCCAGACTCAGGAAAAGTATTTCTTGATGGTGAACCTCTTCAACCACACCATATTCAACATATAGGTTATCTTCCTGAGGAAAGAGGACTTTATAAATCAATGAAGGTTGGAGAGCAGGCACTGTATCTCGCTCAACTAAAAGGGCTTTCAAAAATTCAAGCCAAAGAACGTCTTAAATATTGGTTTGACAGATTGAATATTGGAAACTGGTGGGATAAAAAAATTGAGGAGTTATCGAAAGGGATGGCACAAAAAGTCCAATTTATAGTCACTGTGCTTCATCAACCTAAACTATTGATTTTTGACGAACCTTTTAGTGGTTTTGACCCTGTAAATGCAAACTTAATCAAAGATGAAATCCTTGAACTCAGAAATCAAGGAGCTACCATAATTTTTTCTACGCACCGGATGGAATCTGTTGAAGAACTTTGTGATCACATAGCATTGATTCACCATTCAAACAAAGTTTTGGACGGAAAAGTTTCAGATATAAAACGTACTTATAAATCAAATACTTACGAAGTAGGTTTAATTTGTGATGACAAAGAAAGACTTAAAAATGAGTTAAGTCAAAAGTTTGAAATTAGTGCGGCAAATTTCAAAACACTTGAAAACGATTTAAAACTAAACATAAAAATTGACCAGAATACATTGCCTAATGATTTGATTGTTTTTTTAACAA
>NZ_CAXBAN010000070.1:0-8819 GCF_963973675.1 uncultured Planktosalinus sp.
ATGGGTTTTGATCATTCTAATACACCTAAAGGACTGCAAAGATACAATCTAAATCAGATACAGCATTGATAAAATCAATTTTGAAAAATTACTTTATAAAAATCAGAATTATTAAGGCGTTATTCTTTGTATTCTTGAGGAGTTTTTCTCAAAGAAGTGTGTTTTTCAAAGGTATAAGCCCATTGAAGTAATTGCATTTCGCCTCTGGGTAAAGTAATAAAAGTCAATCCTTTAGGTGTATTAGAATGATCAAAACCCATCGGAACGGTAAGGGCGGGATATTTTGCTACTGCTGCATAACCCGCGTGATAATTATTAATAGAAAGTATAGCGTCAAGATGAAATTCATTCATAGGCAAATTAAAAAACTTTCTTCCATTCATAAACAAAGTATCTTTAATAGCCTGAAACACTTCTTTAGAAGCATTATCAGAAACGACGCCAAGAAATAACATTTGCCCGTAAGGAGCTCTGTTTAAAGAGTCTTTTAGATTAAAAGCAATGATGTCATCAAGAGTTTTATAGCCAAGGTTTTGATTTCCAAATTCAGAAAAATACTTTGGAATGTCTTTTTGCATATCCAGATTCAACAGTCGTAAAAAGTTTGGCAAAGAGCTTTTTTCTTCCTCAATTTTTACAATTTCTGCGCCCAAATTTTCCAATTGTTTTATTGCATTGGTATAAAGTGAATCACTGAGCAAATGGTTAAAAACACCAAAACGCTTACCGTTAAGTGACCCTATATTCAGATTTAAATAATAATCTGTAGTCTTTTCCGTCTTAAACGAAACCTCATCCTGATCATCAAATCCTGTCATTGCAGAAAGCAAAATTGCGTTATCGATAACAAACTTGCTTATTGGGCCCGGTGTGTCAAGTGTTGAGGATATTGGTATGATACCGCTTCTGCTTAACAGTCCAATCGTTGGCTTCATACCTACTACAGAGTTTTGGGAAGAAGGTGAAAGTATGGAGCCAGAGGTTTCTGTTCCCACGGCTGCAACAGCAAAATTAACTGCAGTTGCTACACCGCTTCCTGAACTGGAACCTCCGGTGTCAATGTTTTTTCTTCCGTATGGATTGAGTGTCTGGCCTCCAACTGCAGAATAACCACTGGGACAATCACCACAGAAAAAGTAGGCCCATTCACTGAGATTTGTTTTTCCCAAAATAAGTGCTCCATGAGATTTAAGTTGCTTGACTATCTTAGCATCTTCAGTGTAATTTTCAGTCAAAGCTACCGCTCCTGCAGTTGTGGGCATCTCTAATGTGTTGATGTTGTCTTTTAACAGAATAGGCATTCCATATATGGGATGTTTTTCTTCGTTCTTATTGAACAAACTATCCAATTTACGTGCTTCTACAAGAACATTTGGATTTAAAGAAATGATACTGTTGAGTGATTTGTCATTATTTCTGTCGTAATATTGGATGCGCTTTATGTAGAATAGCGTTAGTTCTTCATAGGTGAATATTCCATCATCAATATAATTTTGTATTGTTGGGATATCGTTTTCTAAAATGTAAGGTCGTAAAGTATTGTATTGTTCAGCTGAAAAACTCAGAAGTTCATTCTCAAAAGGCTGAAACATATCCTTGCTATTTAGAAACCGGGAGTCTAGGACTTTGTATTTAATTTCATTTTGGGAAGTAGGTTCATTTTTTTGATTGTTTGAAGAATCACAAGAAAAAAACAAACACGCAATGAGAAAATGGCAAATAGCTTTCATTAATTTTTGTCCTAAATTTCTCAAAAATAGTTAAATATTTTATTCTCCAGACAATAACTTATTTAAAGAAAGAGTCTACAAACTCAAATTTATTAAACACCTGCAGATGCTCCATACCTTCACCCACACCAATGTATTTAACAGGAATTTGAAATTGATCACTGATACCAATCACAACACCACCCTTTGCTGTACCATCCAATTTAGTAACCGCCAAAGAAGTTACTTCAGTTGCTGCGGTGAATTGTTTAGCTTGTTCAAAAGCATTTTGACCTGTGGATCCGTCTAGCACCAAAAGTACTTCGTGTGGAGCATCAGGAACAACCTTTTGCATCACGCGTTTTACTTTGGTGAGTTCGTTCATTAGGTTTACCTTGTTATGTAACCGCCCGGCGGTATCGATAATAACGACATCAGAATTTTGTTTTAGGGCACTTTGCAGCGTGTCAAAAGCGACTGAAGCAGGGTCACTACCCATATTTTGCTTAATTATGGGAACCTGAGCCCTTTCTGCCCAAATTTGCAATTGATCGATTGCTGCTGCTCTAAAGGTATCTGCTGCTCCCAGCATTACACTTTTTCCAGCTTTTTTAAACTGGTGTGCCAGTTTGCCGATGGTGGTTGTTTTACCAACACCATTAACTCCCACTACCATAATAACATAGGGCTTTTTATCAGCAGGAACTTCAAACTCAGTTGCGTTTCCTGAATCTACTTCAGAGAGCAAACCGGCAATTTCTTCACGAAGTATCAAATTGAGTTCGTCTGTACCCAAGTATTTGTCTTTAGCTACACGGGCTTCAATTCGTTCAATGATTTTTAGTGTTGTGTTCACTCCCACATCTGAAGAGACTAGAATTTCTTCCAGGTTATCTAAAACCTCATCATCTACTTTAGATTTTCCAGCAACAGCCTTACTTAATTTGCCAAAAAAACTCGTCTTTGATTTTTCAAGACCCTTGTCTAAAGTTTCCTTTTTTTCTGAAGAAAATATTTTTTTAAAAAAACTCATGGTTCATTTGTGATTATTATACAACTGTTCAAGAAATAGCAACTATATTGTCTCTTAACTTAATGCTTATGGGAACAAAGATACATAAAAAGGAAAAGCCGTCTCACCAAAAGGTGGACGGCTTTTATTTAAATTGTAAAAGTTTACTTTTGTTTGCTTAACCAGTCATTTACAAGTTCAGGAGCTGTAATGGTCTCAACAAATATATAGGCACCTGTTTTTGGAGACTTTACCATCTTGATTGCTTTGGTTAAACGTTTTGATCCGGTTTGTAATGTTGCTACTGATTTCTTTGCCATGACTTAGTCTGTTTTTTGACAGTTTTACTATAGTAAAATGCCTTAATTACTTAATTTCTTTATGAACGGTCATCCTTTTCAAGATAGGGTTGAATTTTTTCAATTCCATTCTGTCCGGAGTGTTCTTTTTGTTTTTAGTTGTGATATAACGAGAAGTCCCGTTCATTCCTGATTCTTTATGCTCAGTACACTCTAAAATTACCTGGATTCTATTTCCTTTGCTTTTCTTTGCCATTACTTTGAACTTTTTTTAAGATTATTTAGTTAAATAACCTTTTTCTCTTGCTTTTTTAATTGTTGCAGAGATTCCATTTTTATTGATTGTTTTTAAAGCAGCTGTAGATATACGCAAGGTAATCCACTTATCTTCTTCAGGGATGTAAAATCTTTTCTTCAGCAAGTTAACCTGAAACTTACGTTTCGTTTTGTTCATTGCGTGAGAAACATTGTTTCCAACCATTGCTCTTTTTCCTGTAAGCTCACAAACTCTAGACATTTCTATAAACTTTTTTCGTTATTTTAAAACAGGCTGCAAATTTAATACATTTTTATATGTTGCACAACAATTAAAGATTAGTTTTTTAAAATTTCTTTTCTAAGCAGTTCAAAGCTTTTATTTGTTGCACTTGTTATGACACGTTGCCGTTCTTTTCCAAAATTGAATTTTTCTGAATAGACTCCTTTTGGAGAAGCAATTCCAATAAAAACTGTTCCTACATCTTCATTGGCATCTCCCTTTGTGGGGCCTGCAATTCCAGTTGTTGAAATGGCATAGTCAGATTCATAAAGTTTTCTTGCACTTTTGGCCATAGCCTCTGCAACCTCAGCGCTAACAACGGTATGTTTTTTTATCAATTCTTCAGAGACCCTCAAAATTTTTGATTTACTGGCAGTTGCATAGGTAATAAATCCCCCTTTAAAATATTGTGAAGCCCCACTCATTTTGGTTACTTTTCTGGCCATTTGACCACCTGTACAACTTTCAGCCAGGCTTAAGGTTTGTTGCCTTTTTACCAATAAATTGGCCACAACCTCTTCTATGGAGGTTTCTTCATCAAAACCAATAATAATATCGCCAATCAACCCTTGTAATTTTTTCACGTGAGTATCAATAGCTGCATGCAAGGCTGCCTCATTCAGTCCTTTTGTAGACAATCGCAATCTGACTCTGCCTAATGAGGGCAAATAGGCAAGTTTAATGTCTTGTGGTAAATTTTCTTCAAAATCTTCAATAATTTCAGCTATAGCACTTTCACCCATCCCAGTTGTTAGAAGTGTTTTGTGAACAATCACCGGTCTTTTAAACTTTTTTTGAAGTCTTGGAAGCACTTCATTTTGCATCAAGCCTTTCATCTCATAAGGAACACCGGGCATGGAAATAAACACTGTGTTGTTTTTTTCGAGCCACATTCCGGGGGCTGTTCCAAACTTGTTTTCAAGAGCTATTGCTTTTGATGGCAGATATGCTTGTAATAAGTTTTGTTTATTGGGTGACCGGTTCAGGTGTTTTTCAAAAAGATATTTTACATTTTGAAGTGCTTTTTCATTTAAAACCAATTTATCTTCAAAAAATTCACAAATTGTATTTTTTGTAATATCATCCTTTGTAGGGCCCAAACCACCAGTTAAAAAAACAATGTCTGCTCTTTTTTCTGCTTCTGACAAGCTTTCAAGTATATGGTTTTTATCGTCTTGAATTGAAGTAATCTGAACTACCTGAACACCAATTTTACTAAGTTCTGTGGCTATATACGCAGAGTTTGTATCAACGATTTGACCTATGAGAATTTCGTCTCCAATAGTAACTATTTCGGCAAGCATTACAAGTTAAAATCTTCTTTAAGCTCAATGAATACCTGGCGTAAAATTGTTTCGACTTTTTCCACTTGTGATTTCACTGCCGAATTACTTTTGGAGGTATTGGTCCAGGATTCAATGGCTGTAATATCTTTTGTTAAGTTAAGACCAAGCATTTCAAGATTGGGCTTCATTTTATGAGCAAATTGATAGGCCAACGCTTTGTTATTGTTTTCAACGGCCTGAATCATTGCGTTTAAATCAGGTGGAATTTCATCCAAAAATGTTTTGGCAATCACGGCCATAAACTCTTCATCGCCCCCGGCAATTTCCTGTAAACTATCTAAAGAATATGTTTTACTCATTGTCTATTTTATTTTACTTTAATTGAAAAAACCTGCTTTTCTTCAATATATCCCGTGAGTTGGTCATCAGGATTGACTTTGGCTACACCTGCAGGAGTGCCTGTAAAGATAATATCTCCAATCTTTAATGTAAAGTATTTTGAAATATATTCGATTAAAGCATCGATTTTCCATAACATCATGGAGGTATTTCCCTTTTGCACTAACTGCCCGTTTTTTTCTAAACTAAAATCAATGTTGTTAACATCATCAAATTCAGATTTGGAAAAGAACTTACTTACTACTGCTGCACCATCAAAAGCTTTTGCTTTTTCCCATGGAAGTCCTTTTTCTTTAAGTTTTGACTGTAGGTCACGAGCTGTGAAGTCGATACCTAAACCAATTTCATCGTAATAGGCATGTGCAAATTTTTCATCAATGTGTTTGCCCACTTTTTTAATTTTAACTAATAATTCTACTTCGTGATGCACATCGTTTGAAAAATCGGGTATAAAAAAAGGTTGTTTTTTCAGTAGAATGGCTGTATCGGGTTTTAAAAATATTACAGGATCTGAAGGCCTTTCATTTTTTAGCTCATCGATGTGAGCAGCATAATTCCTTCCAATACAAATTAACTTCATAATAATCGTTCAAAAGAGTTAATCTAACTTGTTGTTTAGTTTTCTCAGTTTGATTCCAGTAAGAATTTTCTTTGTGTATAAAGGAAAATCTGCATTGAGTAACCATCCAAAATAACCTGGTTCATTTTCTAAAACATCTTCTACTTTATTTCCACGGTGTTTTCCAAAAGCAAAGACTTCATTGCCCTGTTTGTCAAATCCTATAAAACCAGCAAAGTCTGCAAATTTTTTATGAGAACTGAATTGTGCTAAAAACTTAGTGTTGTTTTCTAGTGTTTCATATCTTTCAATTTGAGCTTCCAAGACTTCATAAGTTGCTATGGTATCAGCTTCAGCACTGTGTGCGTTTATCAAATCTTTATCACAGTAAAACTTATATGCAGCTTCAAGAGTTCGTTTTTCCATTTTGTGAAAAATGGTTTGCACATCAACAGAAAGTGTATTTTTCATTTCAAAATCAACTCCGGCTCTTAATAATTCTTCTGCTAAAAGAGGAATATCAAATCGATTTGAATTGAAACCTCCCAAATCAGAATCTTTAATAAGGGTGTAAACTTTGGGAGCAAGTTCACTGAAGGTGGGCTCATTTGCTACCATTTCGTCTGTAATACCGTGAATTGACGTAACTACAGGAGGAATAGGCATTTCGGGATTTACCTTCCAGGTATGACTTTCTTTGTTTCCGTTTGGAAAAACTTTTAAAATTGATATTTCAACAATCCTATCTGTGGCAATATTCGTACCGGTGGTTTCCAGGTCAAAAAAACATATGGGTTTGTCGAGGTTTAAGTTCATTATGCAATTATTTTTTTATGAAACAAAATTACTATTAATCATTGATATGGCTGCCTCAATTTTTGAAAAGATTGGAAATTAAAAGGCTTTTAAATCATTTTTATAATTTTCTGAGAAATATTTTCTATTTTTAGAATCAAAACCTAACCAATTTGCTAAAATACCTTGCATACGTAAGTCGTCAATCTTACATTCTAACTAACGAAGATATTTCTAATTTGTTGGTTTCTTGTAGAACAAACAATACCCGAAATGAAATTACCGGGATGTTGATTTATTTTGATGGTACTTTTGTTCAGTTTCTGGAAGGTCCCGAAAACACAATCGATATTCTGTTCGATAAAATTAAAAATGATAAGCGGCATCAGGAAATAATTACTTTGGTTGAGGGAATTGCGACCCAAAGAGAATTTGGTGATTGGTCTATGGCCTTTAAAAAATTGACCATTGATGACACTTCTAGAATTGTGGGTCAAAAGGATTTCAATAAGGAAGATTTATTTAAAGGAAAAGACCCGAACAGTGAACATCCGGGTCTTGTTTTGATAAAATCTTTTGTAAATAATTTACATATTTAAATTTCTCTATTTACATCAAATGCTTCCAGATATTCTGCAACCCGTTTTACAAATTGGCCTCCCAAAGCACCGTTTACAACTCTGTGATCGTAAGAGTGTGACAAGAACATTTTGTGACGTATACCAATAAAATCGCCTTCTGGAGTTTCAATTACTGCCGGTACTTTTCTAATAGCTCCCAGGGCCAGAATTCCTACTTGTGGCTGGTTAATGATTGGTGTTCCCATAACACTTCCAAAAGTTCCAACATTGGTTACTGTATAGGTTCCGCCTTGTGTATCATCTGGTTTTAGCTTCCCGGTTCTTGCCCTGTCTGCAAGGTCGTTTACAGCTTTTGCCATTCCAAGCAAGTTTAATTGATCTGCATTTTTAATGACGGGTACAATTAAATTACCATCTGCCAATGCAGCTGCCATACCCAAATTTATGTTTTTTCGTTTTATTAATTTATCACCGTCAACAGAAATATTTATCATCGGAAAGTCTTTGATAGCCTTGGCAACGGCTTCCATAAAAATTGGAGTAAAGGTTAGGTTTTCACCTTCTCTTTTTGCAAAATTAGATTTCACTTTGTTTCTCCAGTTCCAGATATTAGTAACATCAACTTCAATAAATGACTGAACGTGTGCAGAGGTTTGTACACTTTCAACCATATGATGAGCAATGAGTTTGCCCATTCTTGACATTTCAATAATTTCATCCTGACCGTTCACAGATACTGGTGAAACTTTGGGAACGGTTTGAGATGAAACCGGTTGTGATGGTGATGTAGCAGCAGGCTGTGTTTTGGTCTGACCTGATTTGCTTTCTAAGAAATTTAGAATGTCGTTTTTGGTAACTCGACCGTCTTTTCCTGTGCCGGAAATTGCATCAAGTTGATTCTGCGATATATTTTCTTTTTCTGCAATGCTTCTTACCAAGGGTGAATAAAATCTATCAGTTGTGCTTTGCACTGGTGTTTGCACAGCTTCTTTTGCAGCAACCACCGTTTCTTCTACTTTAGAAACCAATTCTTTAGCGGGTTCAGCAGCTTGTATTTCTTCTTTTTGATTGGCATCAGAACCTTTTGTTGAGGTTTCAATAATTGCGATTGTTTGCCCCACCTGTACAACATCATCAACCTGAAACAAAATTTCAGACAAGACACCTTCTACTTCACTGGGAACTTCAGAATCAACTTTATCTGTCGCAATTTCAAGAACTGCTTCATCAAGCTCAACGGTATCTCCTACATTTTTAAGCCAGTTTGTAATGGTTGCTTCAGCAACACTTTCCCCCATTTTGGGTAATTTTAATTCGAATTTTGCCATAATTTTTAATGAAAGTACATTGGTTTATGCGTGTGCAAAATTAATAATTTTTTATCCTTTCAAGCTGTTTTTAGGATTTTATCTCTGGCTTAGCTTAGAAAATGCTATTTTGATTTTGATTCATTAGAAAAATCAAAAACTTCTCCTTTGTTATTACTACTATCGCTTCCTATTAAAAAATCTGAATTAACCGGTCTTATTCTGAAGGTGTTCTTTTTGTTTTTATGAAAATCCATTGTTTTGAATATTTTTTCATATGAAATATAGTTGGCATCAAAAATAAAGTAAGAATTAAATATTTTTTCGTCTGTAA
>NZ_CAXBAN010000071.1:0-8777 GCF_963973675.1 uncultured Planktosalinus sp.
GGTGATGACTACGTAATTGCAGGACAAGATTTTGTTCCACAAACTGTCCCCCTTCAGGAAAACGAGGAAGAATTAAATCACTAAAAAATACTATTGATAATTAATAGGAAACCCTTTGTGAAAGCAAAGGGTTTTTCTTTTTAGCACAAACAACGAGTCGCTTCATTTTTCCCTATATTTGTTTTTATGAATGAAAATTTAGACCCAAGCGGAGAAAATATTTCTCCTGAAGAAATGGACTTTGAACGTAAGCTTCGTCCACTAAGCTTTAGTGATTTTACAGGTCAGGAACAGGTGATTGAAAACCTTAAAATATTTGTTCAAGCTGCAAATTTAAGAGGGGAAGCACTTGATCACACCTTGTTTCATGGTCCTCCGGGATTGGGAAAAACTACACTCGCGCATATTCTTGCCAATGAACTCGAAGTTGGGATTAAAATTACTTCTGGACCTGTATTGGACAAACCCGGTGATTTAGCAGGCTTACTCACAAATTTGGAAGATCGTGACGTGTTGTTCATTGATGAAATTCATAGACTAAGCCCCATTGTGGAAGAATACCTCTATTCAGCGATGGAAGATTATAAAATTGATATTATGATCGAAACCGGTCCCAATGCCCGCTCGGTTCAAATTAATCTGAACCCTTTTACGCTCATTGGAGCTACAACGCGCTCTGGTCTATTGACTGCGCCCATGCGCGCTCGTTTTGGAATTGCTTCAAGACTACAATATTATAATACGGAACTCTTAACCACCATAGTACAACGCAGTGCTGACATTCTCAAAGTAAAAATAGGCATGGAAGCCGCTATTGAAATCGCAGGAAGAAGTCGTGGCACACCTCGTATTGCCAATGCACTTTTAAGACGTGTAAGAGATTTTGCACAAATTAAAGGCAATGGAGCCATTGATATCAACATTGCAAAATATGCCCTTGAAGCCTTGAATGTAGATGCTTTTGGTTTGGACGAAATGGACAATAAAATACTCACAACAATTATTGATAAATTTAAAGGTGGCCCGGTGGGAATCACCACCTTGGCAACTGCTGTAAGTGAAAGTGCTGAAACCATCGAAGAAGTCTATGAACCTTTCTTGATTCAGCAAGGCTTCATTGTTAGGACACCTAGAGGGCGTGAAGTTACTGAAACAGCATATAAACATCTCGGAAAAATCAAAGGACCTACACAAGGGGGGCTGTTTTAAAATCCCCATCCAACCCTCCCGCGTTTGGCGGATATGGCTATAGATTTCTACGCGGTAAAAATCCTAAAATGACATTGAAATCCAAATACACCCAACTCATTAAAACGGAAGCCAAACGCCTCGGGTTTTTGTCTTGTGGCATTAGTAAAGCCGGATTTTTAGAAGAAGAAGCTCCCCGTTTGGAAAAATGGTTGAACCAAAACATGCACGGTGAAATGGAGTATATGGAAAACCATTTTGACAAACGCCTCGATCCCACAAAACTGGTGCCCGGAGCCAAAAGTGTGGTTTCCCTTTTGCTCAATTACTATCAAAAAGAATCCCAAAAAGACGAGACCTATAAAATCTCAAAATATGCCTATGGTACTGACTACCATTTCGTCATCAAAGACAAATTAAAACAACTGTTGCAATTTATAGAAGAGGAAATAGGCGAAGTGGATGGCAGGGCATTTGTGGATTCGGCTCCCGTTCTCGACAAAGCTTGGGCTGCCAAAAGCGGTTTGGGATGGATAGGGAAACACAGTAACTTACTTACACAACAAACAGGCTCCTTCTATTTCATTGCTGAGCTAATCATCGATTTAGAACTTCAATATGACAATCCGGTCACTGATCATTGCGGCTCATGTACTGCTTGTATAGATGCCTGTCCCACCCAAGCAATCGTTGAACCTTATGTTGTGGATGGCAGCAAATGCATTTCTTATTTTACTATCGAGCTTAAAAACGAAATCCCGAATGATGTAAAAGGCCAATTTGACGACTGGATATTTGGTTGTGATATCTGCCAGGATGTATGTCCCTGGAACCGCTTTTCAAAACCTCACAACGAACCCCTTTTTAACCCAAAACCTGAACTACTTTCCATGACCAAAAAAGACTGGGAAGAAATTACCCATGATGTATTTCAAAAAGTATTTCAAAAGTCTGCAGTAAAACGAACTAAGTTTGAGGGTTTAAAAAGGAATATTCAATTTTTAAAGGAATGAGAATATTTATTACTTGATATTCATTCTAAAGGCAAGGATAACCTTGGTGTTGACTTCACTAAAGTCAAACGGTATTCAGTGATAAAAGATTAACGATTTAACTTTTCAAATTTCAGGGAGAAACTTACCTTTGCTAGTCAGACAAACTATTAACCAATGAGTAAAGAAAGCAGAAGAAGAGAAGCATTAGTTTATCATGCCAAGCCAAAGCCCGGCAAAATACAGGTAGTTCCCACAAAAAAGTATGCGAGCCAGCGAGATTTATCATTGGCCTATTCACCCGGTGTTGCAGAACCTTGCCTGGAAATCGCAAAAGATAAAAACAATGTTTATAAATATACGACTAAAGGAAATCTTGTCGCCGTTATTTCAAATGGAACCGCTGTTTTAGGCCTTGGAAATATAGGTCCCGAAGCTTCAAAACCGGTGATGGAAGGAAAAGGATTGTTGTTTAAAATCTTTGCAGACATTGATGTTTTTGATATTGAAGTAGATACAGAAAATATTGATGCTTTTATTGAAACCGTTAAAAACATCTCACCTACTTTTGGCGGAATAAATCTTGAAGACATCAAGGCTCCAGAGGCATTTGAAATTGAAAGACGGCTCAAAGAAGAACTCGATATTCCGGTAATGCACGATGACCAGCACGGCACCGCAATTATTTCTGCTGCCGCTCTTATCAATGCTTTGGAACTGGCCAATAAAAAAATTCATAAAGTTAAAATTGTAATAAGTGGAGCAGGAGCCGCAGCAGTTTCTTGTACCCGTTTATATAAAGCATTTGGTGCAAAACCAGAAAATATTGTAATGCTTGATAGTAAAGGGGTGATTAGAAAAGACCAACCCAATTTAAGCCCAGAAAAAGCTGAATTTGCAACCTCCAGAAAAATAAACACTCTGGATGAAGCACTTAAAAAAGCAGATGTATTTGTAGGGCTATCAGTGAGGGATATTGTGACACCCGCAATGCTCAAATCGATGAACAAAAACCCCATCGTTTTTGCCATGGCAAACCCAAATCCTGAAATTGATTATGATCTTGCTATCAAAACCCGTGAGGATATTATCATGGCTACAGGACGGTCAGACCACCCCAACCAGGTGAATAATGTTCTTGGTTTTCCATATATTTTTAGGGGGGCGCTTGATGTGAGAGCTTCAAAGATTAATGAAGAAATGAAAAAAGCGGCTGTTTTAGCCTTAGCTGAATTGGCCAAAGAACCGGTGCCTGAGCAGGTAAATATCGCCTATGGCGAAACCAAACTGAATTTTGGCAGGGATTATATCATCCCAAAACCATTTGACCCTCGCCTTATTGCAAAAGTACCTCCCGCGGTAGCACGTGCAGCAATGGAAAGTGGCGTTGCCAAAGAGCCCATTTTAGATTGGCAAAAATATGAAGATGAACTTTATGAGCGTATGGGCTCTGACAATAAGATAGTAAGATTGCTTGTAAACCGAGCAAAAACAGACCCAAAACGCGTAGTATTTGCCGAGGCAGACCACTTGGACGTGCTAAAGGCTGCACAAATCATTCACGATGAAAAAATTGGGATACCCATATTACTTGGAAGAAAGGAAGTGATACTGGAATTGATGGAAGAAATTGATTTTGATGCTGACATTGAAATCATTGATCCAAAAGAGGATAGTGAAGATGAAAAAAGGAATTTTTATGCAAACAAATACTGGGAAAGCAGGAGGAGAAGTGGAGTGACACTTTATGACGCAAAAAAATGGATGCGAGAACGCAATTATTTTGCCGCCATGATGGTAAATGTAGGTGATGCTGATGCTTTGATTACAGGATATTCCAGATCTTACCCTTCGGTTTTAAAACCCATGCTTGAGGTGATTGGCAAAATAGAAGGTGTGGATAAAGTGGCCGCAACAAATTTAATGATTACAAAAAGAGGCCCGATGTTTTTATCTGATACCTCAGTAAATATAGACCCCACTGCTAAGGAGCTTGCAAAAATTGCTCAGATGACAGCTTTTACTATGAAAATGTTTGGTATGACACCGGTGATGGCAATGATTTCCTATACAAACTTCGGGTCTTCTAAACATGATAAAGCACGAAAAGTAAAAGAAGCAGTGTCATTACTCCACAGAACTGCCCCCGATTTGATTATAGACGGTGAAGTACAAATGGATTTTGCACTTAACATGGATTTGCATAAAAAGAATTTCCCGTTTTCAAAATTGGCTGGTAAAAAAGTTAATGCATTGATATTCCCGAGTTTAGACTCTGCAAACAGTAATTATAAACTCTTGAAAGAGCTAAATAACGCTGAATCTATTGGGCCAATTATGCTGGGAATGAAAAAACCGGTTCATATACTCCAATTGGGTGCCAGTGTTGAAGAAATTGTCAACATGGCTGCTGTTGCAATTATTGATGCCCAACAAAAGGAAAAAAGAGCTAACAAACAAAATATTAAACGAAAGAAACACTAGGGTTTCTATTAGAAAGAATTGTCCTTTTTAAAAAGGGATTGATAATAAAAATACTATATTTGACGTTTAACACTAAGTTAACAAATGATAGCACACATTAATGGACGTATGGTTGAAAAAAACCCAACGAGTATTGTGGTTGACTGTGGAGGAGTGGGTTATCAATTACATATTTCATTGCATACGTTTTCAAACCTTCCCCAAACCGAAAATGTAAAATTGTATACTCATCTCTTAGTAAAAGAAGATGCCCATACACTCTATGGATTTGTTGAACAATTTGAGCGTGAAATATTTAGGCTTTTAATCTCTGTGTCTGGTGTTGGTGCAGGAACAGCAAGAACAATGCTTTCCTCTTTAACACCCAATCAGATAAAAGAAGCAATAGCTCTGAATGATGTTGCAACAATTCAGTCTGTTAAAGGAATTGGAGCAAAAACAGCACAAAGAGTTATTTTAGATTTGAAAGATAAAATTATAAAAGTATATGCTTTGGATGATGTTTTAAGTCAGTCAAGCAATACCAATAAAGATGAAGCGTTATCTGCATTGGAAACATTAGGGTTTTTGAGAAAACAAGCCGAAAAAGCTTGCGATAAAGTCATAAAAGAAAACCCGGATGCAACAGTAGAAACAATTATAAAATTAGCGTTAAAAAACTTGTAATAAATTGGGCACAAAAAACTACTCTCACAAGAAACAACAGGTCTTCACTACTATATATTTAATAAGCTTTTTTTTATTGAGCCTTGCTGTCACGGCTCAGGTGCCAGACCCTGAAGAGAACAATCAAACAGAACAGGACACACTTAAAACAGGCTTTTCCATGGGACAGATGGATTTGCCCAATCCGCCAAGCATAACAGATTTGTATACGTTTGACCCAGTTTCAGGCATGTATATTTACAACCAAATGCTGGGTAGCTTCTCAATTTCTTACCCAATGGTTTTGACACAGGAAGAATATCAAGACCTGATTTTGGAAGAAGAAATGAAAAACTACTTCAAATCCAAAATTGATGCCGCAGACGGTAGAAAAGAAGGGACAGAAGAAGAACAAAAAAACCTCTTGCCAAGCTTTTATGTTGACTCCAATTTGTTTGAAACTATTTTTGGCGGAAATGTAATAGAAGTTATCCCACAAGGGTCAGTTGAAATGGATTTAGGACTGCTCTACACAAAACAAGACAACCCGGCCTTTTCACCTAGAAACCGTAGTAACCTTACTTTTGATTTTGATCAACGCATTAGTCTGAGTTTATTGGGTAAAGTAGGTGAACGACTTCAGATAACTGCCAACTATGATACCCAGTCTACTTTTGATTTTCAAAACCAAATAAAACTTGAATACACCCCTACCGAAGATCAAATCATTCAAACCATAGAAGTGGGAAATGTCAGTATGCCTTTAAACAGCTCATTAATTCAAGGTGCTCAAAGTCTTTTCGGGGTTAAAACTGAATTGCAGTTTGGAAAAACAAGAGTGACAGGAGTATTTTCAGAACAAAAATCAGAATCAAGAAGCGTAGTTGCTGAAGGAGGCGGAACCGTTAATGACTTTGATGTGTTTGCACTGGAATATGATGAAGATCGCCACTTTTTCTTGGGGCACTACTTTAGAGAGAAGTATGATGACGCTTTGGAACAATATCCATTTGTAAACTCAAATGTTCAAATTTCAAGAATTGAAGTGTGGGTTACAAACCTTACCAATACTACCGAAAATGTTCGAAATATTGTAGCCTTACAAGATATTGGTGAATCTGATCCATCCAAAATTGGCCTTAATTTGCCACCGGGAGGATTTTTGAACCGACCACCGGGATCTTATCCAGACAATGCTAATAATGACTTTAACCCCATAGGAATAGAAGGAGGAGCTCAATCAATACTCAACCAAAATATCCGGAATGTTTCAACAGTTCAGTCAGGTTTTGGAGGTGTTCAGGTGTCTGAAGGTAGAGACTATGCCACTCTTGAAAACGCGCGAAGATTAATGCCTAATGAATATAATTTAAATGGGCAATTGGGTTACATATCTTTAAACCAAAGACTGAGTAATGATGAAGTGTTAGCGGTTGCTTATCAATATACCGTAAATGGTCGTGTGTATCAAGTAGGGGAATTTTCCAACGGTGGTGTAGAATCAACAACAAGTGGAAACATAGGCGATCCAAATCCTAACCCGGAACCGGACCCCAATGCACCACAACCGGGTGAGTCACAAAACTTGGTTGTAAAAATGTTGAGAAGCAACAATGTAAATGTTGATCAACCCATTTGGGACTTGATGATGAAAAACATCTATAGTTTGGGGGCGTTTCAACTTGAAAGAGAAGACTTTAGATTGAACATCCTATATACAGACCCCTCACCATTAAATTATATTTCAGCAGCAGCTGGGAGCGTTGAGTTTCCGGCCACTCCTCTGCCAGAAGATGTTGATCAAACAACGCTGCTCAGAGTCTTTAATCTGGATAGATTGAATACGAACAATGACCCGCAACAAGGCGGTGATGGTTTTTTTGACTTTTTACCAGGGTTAACAGTAGACACCCAAAATGGTAGAGTAATCTTTACAACCGTAGAGCCATTTGGCGAACATTTATTCGAAAAATTAAGCACACCCGGAAGTAGTGAAAACTATGACGTTCCGGCGACTTACAATGCCAATCAAAACAAATACGTATACCGCTCATTGTATCGATCCACAAAAACAGTTGCTGAACAAGAAGATAGTGATAAAAATAAATTCCAACTTAAAGGAACTTATAAATCCTCAGGCGCTGATGGTATTTCAATTGGAGCGTTCAATATACCCCAAGGCTCTGTTACAGTAACTGCCGGAGGCAGATTATTGGTTGAGGGGGTAGATTATACAGTAAATTATCAATTGGGAAGAGTACAAATTCTTGACCAGGCACTTTTAAACTCCAATACTCCAATTCAAATCACAACCGAAAACAATACCGTTTTTGGACAACAAACTAAGCGATTTACAGGTTTGAATGTAGAACATCAATTCAATGAAAACTTTCTTATTGGAGCAACCTATTTAAACCTTAATGAACGACCCCTCACCCAAAAGACAAACCTGAGCTCTGAGCCTATTAACAATACAGTTTTTGGGTTCAATGCAAACTATTCAACCAAGGTTCCGTTTTTAACAAGATTGGTTAATAAACTTCCCAACATCGATACTGACGTAGAATCAAACCTTTCTTTGAGAGGGGAATTTGCCTACCTGATGCCGGGTTCACCTAAAGTAGCTGACTTTGACGGTAAGACAACCGTTTATGTTGACGATTTTGAAGGATCACAAACCTTCCTGGATATGAAAACCCCATTATCTTGGAAACTTGCCAGCACACCGCTCGATTTTGGGGGAGACTTAGAAAATAACAATGAAGCATATAATTTCAACAGAGCTAAATTGGCTTGGTACACTATTGACCCTATTTTTTATAGCTCACAAAGACCAAACGGAATAACAAATGACGACCTTTCTTCTTATGCAACAAGAAGACTTTTTATAAATGAAATATTTCCTGATACTGATATTGTTCAAGGTCAAACCCAAGCAATTTTCTCTTTGGATTTGACTTATTTCCCATCAGAAAGAGGACCCTACAACTACAATCCAGAAACCGGTGGAACCAACACACTGCCAAACCCCTCTTCAAGATGGGCGGGAATTACACGAGAACTGAACACGACCGATTTTGAAAAATCAAATGTGGAATACATTCAGTTTTGGGTAATGGACCCATTTATTTATGATGAAAACGCATCAAATAATGGCGGTCAACTACGGTTTAATTTAGGAAGCATTTCCGAAGACATTCTCAAAACAGGTAGAAAACAATATGAAAATGGCCTGCCACCTGACGGTGGAACTGAAGGAACCAGACAAACAGTCTATGGAAAAGTCCCCATAAACCAATCTTTGGTGTATGCGTTTGATACTCAGGGTCAAGAAAGAACAAACCAGGATATTGGTCTTGATGGAGCAAATGATGCAGAAGAAGGCGCTTTATTTCCATTATTTGGTGGATTACCTGACCCTGCCGGTGATAATTACACCTATTTCCTTCAAGCTGAAGGCGATATTGT
>NZ_CAXBAN010000072.1:0-8761 GCF_963973675.1 uncultured Planktosalinus sp.
TTCAAGCGCCTCCATTACCTCGCTGATACTGATGTTCATGGCCGACAATTTTTCGGTGGTAATGGCGACTTCATACTGCTTGAGTTTACCACCCCAGCTATTGACCTCAACCACACCAGGGATTCCGGCAAGTTGTCGTTTTACAATCCAGTCTTGTATGGTGCGCAACTCGGTTTCGTCATATTGGTTTTCATAACCGGGCTTTACATCCAGAATGTATTGGTAGATTTCCCCAAGTCCGGTTGTGATAGGACCCATTTCTGGAGTGCCAAAGCCTTCGGGAATGCTGCTTTTAGCTGCTTCAATTTTTTCAGCAATCAACTGCCGTGGTAAATAACTACCCATCTCATCCTTAAAAACAATAGTCACCACAGAAAGGCCAAACTTAGAAACTGAACGAATTTCTTCAACTCCCGGGAGATTGGCCATTTCAAGTTCTACAGGATAGGTAATGAATTGCTCAATGTCTTGCGTTGATAGATTTTGAGAAGTGGTAATGACCTGCACTTGATTGTTGGTAACATCGGGTACAGCACCGATGGGAATTTGTGTCAGAGAATAAATTCCAAAACCCGCCACAAAGGCTGTAAAAAGTAATACAATCAGTTTATTCTGTAAACTGAATTGAATGATTTTTGATAACATAACACACAATTAGAAGTTGTAAGATAGATTGCTAAAGGCAATCGATTAAATCAATGAAAAGTGTTATGTGGTCTTTGGAGGCTGAAAAATCTCGAAAACTGCAAAGGAAGAATAGCTCATTTGATAGCCAAAATTATCTCGCTTTTCAAAATTATCAAAACGTTTTATGGAAGTAATAACATGCTGCCCAAGTAAAGCAACAGCTGTATGAACGGCAGAACAACCTGAAAATGGAAGTTTTTCATGGTCGTGACTTTCATTTTGATGGTGCTCCTCTTTCTCTTGACCATAATGTTTGGCCATAAAAGAAAGTAGGTTGTCTCCATAGTTTTCTTTGTGAAATTGAGCGTGTTCAATGAAATCCTGTATGCCCAATACATCTCCTGCACTGATATGCAAGCTTTGTAGCAATAACAGAGAAGATAAGAGGAATGTAACGATTAGTTTCATTGAAATTGATTCAATACAAAATTAACACTTTTAAAATAATAAATTACTACTAATCAATAATTTGGAATGATTAAAAATTAACGCAAAATAAAATCTACCGCCAATTGTGCATGTAATTTGGTGGTGTCTAAAAGAGGCAAATGAAAGTCATCCTGCGAGAGCAGCATGGGCAATTCTGTACAGCCTAAAATGATGCTGTCTGCCCCTTTTTCTTCCAAATTTTTCATTTGCTTAATGAAGTAATTCTTAGCTTCAGAGGTGAATTTGCCTTGAGTCAAGTCTTCGGAAATGTAGCGGTGAATTTCACCAAAGTCCTTCTTGTTAGGATGTACTGTTTGAATACCAAAATTTTTATCCAGATAACCAGGAATAAAATCCATGGTCAGGGTGGGTTTGGTGCCCAGAAGTCCCAAATTGTTCAATCCTTGTTTTTGAGCTTCTTTCCCAATAGCTTCAGCAATATGCAAAATAGGGATGTTAACTTTAGGCTGCACAAAGTCATAAACCATATGGGGGGTATTGGCACAAATGATAATGGCTTTCGCGCCTGCAGTTTCCAGTTTGCGGCTGATTTCAAGGTAAGCCTCCTGAATCTTCTCCACATTTTGTTCGCGCATCAATTGAATGTTCAAACTGTAAAGCAATAAGGGCGGGTTCTGGCTGCCGCCGAAGGGGTTGCCTCCAATTTCATTGATCAGTTTGTAATATTCCACGGTGGAATGCCAGGAGGTGCCACCAATCATGCCGAGTAGTTTCATGGTAAGAGATGTTTTATGTTGCTGTGTTTAACATTGTACTTTTTGAAGGGTTTTCTTTGTGGTTCTCTGCGCTTCTTTGAGCAACTTTGTGCTATAACTGTTCCGCAAAGTTTCAAAGAGAATTTTTGTAAGTATTTCTTATTGATTGCTGCAAATGAACACTGAACTTATTTTGCCATACGCCCCACAGCACAGCTCACAAACGATTTGGCTTTTGCTGAAAACGGATTGTATTCACCAACAGCAGGATAGCCTAGTGTGAGTAGTTTTTGCTTTACAGTTTCCAAATCGGTTTTTGAAACAAAATCAAAGCTTACTGCATCGTTTTCAACATCTACATTTACATTTTCGATATTTTCAATGACTGAAAGTTTGGTAATTACAGTATGTGAGCAACCGCCACATTTCAGGTTTTGTATGTTTAGAGTGGTGTTCATTTTCTTGCAATTTAATTGACTGTTAAAGATACGAACAAAAGACTAAACAGTCTGTTATTCCCAGGTTAAATACCCGCCTTTGAGGTCGTAGATTTTTTTGAAACCCAATTCACAAAGTAACTGCGAAGCCTTTTGGCTTCTGTTTCCGGAACGACAATAAATGTAAACCGGCTCTTCTTTATTGTATTCAGCGAATTGATTTTTAAACTTTTCTTCCTTCAATACATCAGCATTCATAGCACCTTTAATGTGGCTTGTTTCAAACTCCGCTTTGGTTCGAACATCTACTAGTTGTATACGCTTATTTTCAATTTGTTGTTTAAATTCAGTTTTATCCAGTAGTGAAGCTGTTGGACATTTTTGTGCAAAAATTTGTAGTTGAACAAAGAGTAAAGTGATTGCTAATAGTATTTTCATAGGTGTTTGTATTTAACAATTTTTATAAAAGAGGGAGCAATTGTAGCATTGCTCCCTCAACTAAACCAACCAATTATAAATTAAACTACTTTAATTCGCTTATTTATGTTACAAAGATACTTGTGAGGGTTTCATTTCACAGTAACTTTTGTTACACAGAAGTATTAATTTTGGGTTGAAGGACAAACAGCTTCTGTTACTGGGAGGCCTGTTTTTTTTATGTGAGCAAAACCGCCCGCTATATCAATGACATTGTGAATGCCTCTTGCTTTTAAAATTGATGCTGCAATCACACTGCGATAGCCACCGGCACAATGCACATAAAAATCGGTGTCTGAGGGGAATTCAGCAAAGTGGTCATTCAGAAAATCCAAAGGAGTTAATTGTGCTTGTTCAATGTGAGAAGCAATGTATTCACTTTCTTTTCTCACATCGAAAACCGGAATGTTGTTGTTTTCCAATCTAGATTTAAATTCTTCAGCTGAAATACTGCAAAGACTGTCAGTCTTTTTTTCTGCACTTTTCCAGGCTTCAAACCCTCCCTTGAGTATTCCCAGAGTATTGTCAAAACCCACCCGTGAAAGACGTGTTACTGTTTCAGTTTCTCTGCCTTTTGGAGCAACAATCAGAATGGGCTGTTGCGTGTCAGCAATCAATGCCCCTACCCAGGGTGCAAACCCGCCGTCAATACCAATAAATATTGAGCGGGGAATGTGTCCTTTTACAAAATCACTTTGATGACGAACATCCAAAACAACAGCTCCGGTTTTATTGGCGGCAGCTTCAAAAGCCTCAGGCGAAAGTTCCTGTGTACCGCGTTCCAGAACATCATCGATGTCGTCATAACCTTCCTTATTCATTTTTACATTCAATGGAAAATACAAAGGGGGTGGTGCCAATCCATCTGTGACTTCTTTTACAAACTCTTCTTTTGACATATTGGCGCGCAGGGCATAATTCATTTTTTTCTGGTTGCCCAGTGTGTCAACGGTTACTTTCATCATGTTTTTTCCACATGCAGAGCCTGCTCCATGAGCGGGATAAACAATCACGTCATCGGCCAGGGGCATAATCCTGGATCGCAAGCTTTCATAGAGCATGCCTGCCAGTTCTTCCTGAGTCATAGAAGCGGATTTTTGCGCTAAATCAGGACGACCAACATCACCCAGAAACAAAGTGTCTCCACTAAATATTGCCAGGTCTTTTCCGGTTTTGTCTTTCAACAGGTAAGTTGTGCTTTCCATAGTGTGTCCTGGTGTGTGCAGTACTTTAATGGTAAAATCACCCACTTGAAATTCTTGATTATCCTCTGCAATAATAGCTTCAAAAGCTGTATTTGCTGTGGGCCCGTAAACGATTGGTGCGCCTGTTTTTTTTGACAATGTTAAGTGGCCGCTCACAAAATCAGCGTGAAAGTGTGTTTCAAAGATGTATTTTATATGAGACTTGTCATTGGCAGCTTTTTCTAAATAAGCTTGTACTTCACGCAAAGGATCAATGATGGCGGCCTCGCCCTTGCTTTGAATGTAATAAGCACCCTGAGCCAGACAGCCGGTGTAGATTTGTTCAACACCTTCAATAGTTGGTAATGCAGATATGGAATTCATATTGTTATTTATTTTTAAACGTACGGTTCATTAAATCAATGAAGAATTAAATTCCTAAAAATTCTTTTAGGAAAATGTAAAGGGCCATTATTAATACAAACCACCCAAAGGATTTTTTGAGTTTTTTGCTGTCAATAAACTGATTTAACCAAACCCCGGCAAAGATACCAAAAACAGACAAAAGGGTGAAACCTACTAAGAAAGACCAATCGATGGGCATCGTTTCAATATCCCCAATAAATCCAATCAATGATTTAACAGCAATAATTAATAAGGAAGTGGCTACTGCTTTTTTCATAGGTAACTTAGCAAGCAGCACTAAAGCAGGTATGATAAGAAAGCCTCCGCCGGCTCCCACAACACCTGTGAGAACCCCAACTATAAACCCTTCAATGATTATGAGTGGGTAATTGAATTGTAGTTGGGTGTCAGAATCGGGTTCCGGTTTTTTGTTTCGAATCATTGAAAAGGCTGCCAGCAACATAATCAAAGCAAAAAACACCATGATGGCACTGTTTTTTGTCAATGTGACCCCACCAATAGTAAATAGTTCCTGAGGAATGGAAGGAACTAAAAAACGTCTCGTTAAATACACAGCAATGAAAGCCGGTATTGAAAAAACAACAGCCGTTTTAAAATCAACCAGGCCTTTTCTGAAGTTTTGAAAAGCTCCAACTAAAGCCGATACACCTACTACAAAAAGCGAATAAGCAGTTGCGGTTACCGGATTTACACCCAATAGATAGACAAAAACGGGAACGGTTAAAATTGAGCCCCCACCACCTATGAGTCCCAGCACTACACCAATAATTAAAGCAGCAGCATAACCGATTATTTCAATGAAATCCATGTTTTTTGGTTTGTGGCAAAAACAGCTGGTTGTTAGACATCAATTAGTTTGATATGGTTTCTCTGGAGTTCTATTTTGCCTAGATTTTCAAGTGATTTAAGCAATCGGGAAATTACCACTCTGGATGTGTGCAGGTCGTATGCAATTTCCTGATGGGTGTTGTATATAATTTGATCGTTAGTGATACGGGCTTTTTCTTTCAGGTATTTCAAAAGACGTTCATCCATTTTTTTGAATGCAATATCGTCAATAGTTTCGAGCATTTCATTGAGCCGTTGGTGGTAACTGTTAAATACAAAATTGCGCCAGCTTTTGTATTTGGAGGTCCATTCTTCCATTTTTTGAATGGGAATCATAATGAGCTGGGCCTGTGTTTCAGCAATGGCTCTGATTTCACTTTTGGTTTGCCCCAAGCAGCAGCTCAAGGTCATTGCGCAGGTATGACCTCTTTCGAGAAAATACAACAACAATTCATCGCCATCCTCGTCTTCCCTAAGTACTTTAATAGCACCGGAAATAAGTAGGGGCATTGATTTTACATAAGTGCCTATTTCTATTAATTGGTCACCTTCATTAATTTCTTTAAATGTTCCAACCTTGTCGATTTCCTGAAGCAGTTCATCTTCAAATAAATGCCCAAAACTTTCACGTAAAATTTCTAACATAATTATATGCCATTAAATATGATTGTTGTAAAAGTACATAAAAAGTAAGTTAAAGACTTTAAAATAGTGTAGAATACCTCACAGACCACCCGGAATAATATCCCCATATTTAGTCCGGGGGTGTGAGGTCCTCAAGTGCCGCACTTGAGGGGTTTACTTTTTATTTTTTGCAAATGGAATTCTACCGTTGTGAATAGATTTACAGCACCAATAACAGCCATTAGTATATTGTGAAGTTTTTGTTGCTTCGTTTAGGGCCTCCTGTGAGTTGTTAAAAAAGCCAATATGTTTTCTGCTTTTTTCATCTGGCAGATAAAGACAGTCGTCTTTATGAATTTCAAATTCAAAATTCTGACTTAGTTCTTTGGATAAATAATAGTCTGGCATATCCTTTACATTTTCCAATAAACAAACCTAATAGGATGCGACGTGATTATTTTACGGAATTCCTCATTTTCAAAAAATAAGTTGCTTTTTGTTAATTATTTTCCAAAAAAAAGCGGAATAACACCTTTTAGATCAAACTAAGAACAGCATCATTGTTTACAATTAGTTGCTTAAAAAGCACAATCTTATTTTGAAAAAAAAGCACCTTATGTTTTATAAAGAATGCAAAGAGATATTTATTGATAAAAATGAGGATGAATACTATTTAAAACTTTTACATTTGATAAAAATTTTGAACCGAAAACGTTAGAGATTGCTTAACTTTTTGCAGGTATCAGTTTATTGCTTTAATTTTACATTATGACAAAAAAACCTCAAAAAATTGCTGTTCTTACAAGCGGTGGAGACGCACCCGGAATGAATGCAGCTATCAGGGCAGTAGTGCGGTCCTGTGCTTATCATAGTCTTGAGTGTGTAGGCGTGTTCAGGGGTTTGCAGGGGCTTGTGGAGGGCGACTTCAAAATGTTGGATGCCCGTTCAGTAAAAAACCTGATCAATCGTGGCGGCACATTTTTAAAGTCTGCCCGTTCAAAAGACTTTCTTGAAAAAGAAGGGCGAACAAATGCTTACAATAACTTAATTAAAGAGGGCATAGACGCCCTTGTGGTGATTGGAGGTGATGGAACTTTCAGAGGAGCCAGTGTATTTATCAAGGAGTTTAATTTTCCTATTGTTGGACTTCCCGGAACCATTGACAACGATATTCAGGGAACTGATAACACAATCGGCTATGACACGGCGCTCAATACAGTGGTTGAAGCAATTGATAAAATAAGGGATACGGCCAACTCTCACAACCGACTTTTTCTGGTAGAAGTGATGGGTCGGGATGCTGGGCATATAGCCCTCAATGCAGGCATTGGAGCCGGTGCCGAAGAAATTCTGATTCCCGAAGAGGATTTAGGTAAAGACCGCCTCATAGAATCTTTAAAACGAAGCCGAAAATCAGGAAAAACCTCCAGTATCATTGTCGTTTCTGAGGGAGATCAAATTGGTAAAAACATTTTTGAACTGGCAGAGTTTATCAAAAACAATATGGAGGGCTATGACGTAAGAGTGACTGTATTGGGTCACATCCAGAGAGGGGGTTCACCAAGCTGTTACGATCGGGTATTGGCAAGCCGGATGGGAGTGGCAGCTGTCGATGCACTTCTTGAAGGGAAACGGGACATTATGATTGGTACCCAAAACAATAAAATGGTGCAAGTGCCTTTTGAAGAAGCCATTAAAGAACAACAAAAAATAGATTTGGAACTCATCAGGGTTGCAGACATCACATCAATATAAAAAAACTATGATTAAAATTGGAATTAACGGCTTTGGCCGAATTGGAAGACTGGTACTGCGAATTGCAGAGCAAAGAGAAGACATTCAGGTAGTAGCAGTGAATGATTTACTCGATGTTGAGCATTTAGCTTATTTATTAAAATATGATTCCGTTCACGGAAGGTTTAAAGGGGCCGTTTCTACCAAGGATGGTCATCTAGTTGTGAATGGAAAAAAAATAAGAGTCACTGCAGATCGTGATCCTGAAAATTTAAAATGGAATGAAGCAGGAGCTGATATTATAATTGAATGCACCGGATTTTTCACTTTAAAAGACGATGCTTACAAACATATCAAAGCAGGTGCCAAAAAAGTAGTGATTTCTGCGCCTTCCAAAGATGCACCTATGTTTGTAATGGGTGTGAATCACACTGACGCCAAAGCGGATGATTTCATTGTTTCAAACGCTTCCTGTACGACCAATTGTCTTGCACCGCTTGCCAAAATCATTCATGACGAATTTGGAATTGTGGAAGGCTTGATGACTACTGTTCATGCAACAACTGCTTCCCAACTTACTGTGGACGGACCTTCCAAAAAAGATTATCGAGCGGGAAGAAGTGCACTTATTAATATCATCCCGGCCTCAACCGGAGCCGCCAAAGCAGTTACTAAAGTGATTCCTGATTTAAAAGGAAAACTAACCGGTATGGCATTCAGAGTGCCTACGGCAGATGTTTCTGTAGTAGATTTAACTGTTAGAACTGAAAAAGGAGCCTCTTTTGATGAAGTTAAAAAGGCTATTAAAAACGCAGCAAATGGTGCTTATAAAGGTCTGGTTGCCTATACTGATGAAGCAGTGGTTTCCCAGGATTTTGTATCAGATGAGCATATTTGCACCTTTGATGCCGATGCCAGTATTGCATTGAACGATAATTTCTTTAAGTTAGTAGCCTGGTATGACAACGAGTATGGCTATTCAGCTAAATTGGTGGATTTGTCAGAGCATGTAGCTAAACTATAGAAGATGACATTAATTGCAGATGGTGGTTCAACAAAGTGTGACTGGGTTTTGCTTGATGAAAGCGGTAATTTAGTATTTAAAACCCGTACACCAGGTCTGAATCCCTCTGTTCTTTCTGATGAGGAGCTTTTGCAGCGTATCAATAGCAATCCCGAGCTTAGCCGGGTTTTTGAACAAATTGAAGTTCTTGATTTT
>NZ_CAXBAN010000073.1:0-8676 GCF_963973675.1 uncultured Planktosalinus sp.
CAAAGCAAGCCCTCTTAATTCAGTATATTTTTTTCCTGTGGGTAGTTTTACCCTTAACCATTTAGGCTTTGGTGCTCTTTCAGAGGTTGAAACAATTTGAGATTCCATGGTAATTTTATTGGGTGCAAATGTACAAAACAATAACTAAAATTAATGAAATTGCTTGCTTTGTAAAAAACAATTATTGTCTGTTTTTTGAAATGATTTCTGCAAGTAGTTTTTTGGAACGAAGTAATTTTACTTTTACATTGTTTATGGGTTCCTCGAGTTTTTCTGAAATTTCTTTGTAACTCATTTCCTGAAAATACCTTAGATTGATAACTTCCTGGTAATGTGGTTTGAGCATTTTAATAAATAGCAGTAATTCTGCTAAGTTTTGCTGAGTAATCAGGTTGTCTTCAGGACTAGGTGAGTCATCTGGAATTTTATGAACCTGTTCTTGAATTGCCTCTGAATTCTGAGTTTGAATTCCAGATTTCTTTTTTCTGATTTTATCAACATGTAAATTTTTTGAAATTGAAATTAGCCAAGTGCTAAATCTGTATTCTTCCTTAAAAGATTGTATTTTATCAAAAGCTTTTGCAAATGTTTCAATGGTTATTTCTTCTGCTTCAAATTCATTATTAATACGTGAAAGCTGAAACCCATAAACTTCATTCCAATATCTGTCCAAAAGAAAATTAAAAGCAATTTGTTTGCCGAGTTTAGCCTGTTGAATTTGCTCTAGGAGTTTTTTTTTACTTATTTCCAATGTTTGGGTTTTGAAAAAATGTTGGATATAAAGATAGTAATTTGGAAGCAAATAAGTGCTATTTCTAAAAATGGTAGCAGTAAAATCAACCCGTTTTCACGGAACTTTTTAAATGCTTTCCCAAAAACTATGAATTGAAATAAGAGTCTAAAAAATACGACCCCGAAAACCCACTCCCATTCAAAAAATGTAAAAGTGAGAGCTGTTCCGATCCAAAATAAGCAGTTTATAATGTATATAAAGCTCAAAAAAAGTTTATGTGAAGTTTTATAATTAGATGCAGTTGTAATGTGTCTTTTTTTCTGATTTATATAGTTTTTCCAAGTTTTTTTAGGTTCAGAGATAGTAAAGCTTTCTGCAGTGTCGCAAAGTGCTACTTTTGTTTGGGAGGCTGCTTCGTTGACAAACAAATCATCGTCTCCAGAACGAATATACATATGGCTCATAAAGCCATTATTATCATAAAATAATTTAGCGGTATAGGCGAGATTTCTTCCAACGCCCATATAGGCCATTCCAGCTTTTGCAAAGCTGAAATATTGTAAAGCAGTAACCATTGTTTCAAACCGAATGAGCTTATTTAACAGTCCTTTTCTTTTAGCGTAAGCACCATAACCCAACACAAGTTGTTTAGTTGTTGAGAAGTGGTTGGCCATTTCCTGTATCCAAAAATTTGATGCTGGTTGGCAGTCGGCATCGGTAAAGAGAAGGTAGTTGTTTTTCGCTTTTTTAATACCCAACGTGAGGGCATATTTTTTATTGGCCCAAAAGGCTTCGTTGTTTTTTACATCTACAATTTTAATACGTTCGTCTTTAGCGGCAAATTCTTCAATTACATCAAGTGTTTCGTCTATTGAAGCGTCATTGATAAGAATGAGTTCGAAGTTTGGATAAGTTTGCTCAAGCCAAATCGGGATATTTTTTTTAAGATTTTCAGACTCGTTTTTAGAGCAAACAATTACTGATACCGGAAAAGTTGATTTTTCCTCTGAAAGTTGTGGTTTTGAAAAAGCATAAGCAGCAAAAAAAATGTAAATCAGGCAGTTTAGTGCAATAACAATAATGAATGCAATAAGCAGAGTTGAAAACATACTTTATTGGTGATGTTTAATTGGTATGTGCATCTTCAGAACAACTGTCGAATTGATCTGGTGCTTTACCACAAAAACCACAGGCTTCACCATCTTTGTTTAAGAATGGACTTTGGCTTGCACAGGTTCCGGCAAACTTGCCGTCTTTTTTGGCCCATATTTTAATGGCAATCCCGGCAATAGCAAGTCCTAAAAGTGCGAGTGTGATAAGGATTAATTTCATCGTAAATTATTTTCTTCAAAGATAAGAAATTAGCAGAGAAATGGAGTAGTAGTAAAGTTTAAAATTTTCTCAATTTACACAATGTTTACCTCTGTTTCCAAAGCTATATCAAACAAGTGCTTTACCTTTTGTTGAATCTTTTTAGAGAGATTTAAAATATCAGCTCCCGAAGCATTATCATAATTTACTAACACCAATGCTTGTTTGGTATGAACTCCGGCATCACCAAAGCGTTTACCTTTAAAGCCTGCCTGCTCAATGAGCCAGCCGGCGGGTATTTTGTATTCGCTTTCTGAAATTTTATAAAAAGGTGCTTCAGGAAATTGGGAAATAAACACCTCAAATGCAGGGTTGTCAATCACCGGGTTTTTAAAAAAACTACCACTGTTGCCCAACTCATTGGGATCAGGCAATTTGGATTGTCTAATGGCAATCACTGCTTTTGAAACATCCTGAATCGTTGGGCTTTCAACATTTAATTTCAATAACTCTTCCTGAATAGCGCCATAGTCCACATTGATTTTGTGGTCTTTTTTAGTGAGTTTTAATGTAACACTCGAGATAATGTAATTGCCTTTTTCATTGGTTTTGAAGAGCGAACTACGATAACCAAATTTACACGCTTCCAAGTCAAATGTTTTCATCTCACCGTTTTCAATTTGCATCGCTTTGCAGGATATAAAAACATCTTTGAGTTCCACACCATAAGCACCAATGTTTTGAATGGGTGCGGAACCTGTGTTTCCAGGAATGAGGGAAAGGTTTTCAATCCCTCCATAGTTGTTTTCTAGGCAATACAGAACCAGTTGGTGCCAATTTTCACCAGCCATTACTTTGAGGTGAACGAAGTTGTTATCTTCAAAATCAATTGAAATTCCTTTGAGGTTGATATAAATTACCAAAGCATCAATATCTTTGGTCAATAACATATTACTACCGCCACCTAAAATAAATAATTCAGGATAATTGGAATTTCCTAATACCTCAATTAATTCTTCGACAGAGGTGACTTCCACAAAGTATTTAGCGTAAGCTGTTACACCAAAAGTATTGTAGGGTTTCAGGTTAATATGTTCTTGAATCAACATTAATTGTTGTATTGCTCCAATGCTATTTTTAAAATATTGACCGCTTTTTGTAAATCTTCTTTTTTGAGGACATAGGCAATTCTCACTTGGTTTTTACCGGCACCAGGGGTAGAGTAAAAACCTGCAGCGGGAGCTACCATTACGGTTTCGTTGTTTAAATCAAACGATTCAAGAAGCCATTTGGCAAATTCATCGGCATCGTTGACGGGCAATTCTGCGATACAGTAAAATGCTCCACCGGGTTTGGCTACTTTAACATTAGGGATTTTTTGAAGTTCAGAAACCAGCAGGTCTCTGCGGTTTTTGTATTCGTTTATTACATCATCAAAATAGGATTGTGGAGTTTCGAGGGCTGCTTCGCTTGCAATTTGTGCAAAAGTGGGTGGACTCAGTCGTGCCTGTGCAAATTTCATTGCTGTGGCCATTACTTCATTATTTTTGGAAACAATGCATCCTATGCGTGCACCACACATACTGTATCGCTTGGAAACCGAATCTATAACAATAGCATTTTCCTCAATTCCGGCAACTGAAAGAATGGAGTGGTGCATTAGACCATCATAAGCGAACTCCCTGTAAACCTCATCTGCAATTAGGAATAAATCGTATTTTTTTACGATGGCAGCCAATTGGTCAATTTCTTCCTTTGTATACAAATATCCTGTTGGGTTTCCGGGGTTGCAGATCAGGATGGCTTTAGTTTTTGGAGTTATCAGTTTTTCAAATTCTGAAACCGGTGGTAAACCAAAATTGTTTTCTATGGTTGAGATGACGGGAACAACTTTTACACCCGATGCAGTTGCAAAACCATTATAATTGGCATAAAATGGTTCTGGAATAATAATTTCATCACCGGAATCTGCAATTGTTCCCATTGCAAAAAGTAAGGCTTCAGAACCTCCAGTAGTAACTATGATGTTGTTAGGAGTAATGCCGGGTGATATGGTTTTATAATAGTTTGCTAGTTTTTTTCTGTAACTTTCAAAACCGGCTGAATGACTATATGATAAAACTGATATATTATTGTTTTTTATGGCGTTTAAAGCAACCTCGGGTGTTTTAATATCGGGTTGACCAATATTTAGATAATATATTTTTTTTCCTTTTTCTTGTGCTAAATCTGCATAAGGAACTAATTTTCTTATGGGTGATTCAGGCATTAACTTTCCTTTATTAGAAATGTGTGGCATTTTGTGTATTTTTAGGATGCAAAGTTGCAAAATTTTATTTAGATTTCCATGAAGTGTAAATGAAGATTAGCATAATTTTTGTGGTTATTAAAAAAAATAAAAATCTATTGAAAATAAACGTAATATTCTTGCTAATTATATCCTTGTTTTGTTTATCTGAGAATGCATGGTCTCAAAATAATTTTGAGTTTTCAGGAAACAAAACAAAGGATAAAGTCAACTTTAAATTGATCAACAACCTTATTTTAATACCTGTAAAAGTAAATGGAGTACCATTGACTTTTTTACTGGACACAGGAGCTTCATCTTCGGTGATTTTTAGCTTTGAAGAAACTGATTCAATACAATTGTATAATTACTCAATGATAAAATTGCGAGGGTTAGGAAAAGGTGAGCCGGTTGATGCGTTAAAATCTGAAGGAAATACTGTTGAAATTGGAAAAGCTAAAAGTAGTGATCAGACTATTTTTGTGGTTTTTGACGGTGCATTAAATTTTTCTTCACGGTTAGGGTATCCTGTTCACGGAATTATTGGCTATGATTTTTTGAAGGATTTTGTAGTTGAAGTAAATAATCAAAGAGAAAAGCTCCGTTTTTTTAAACCTGAATCTTACAAAAATAAAAACTGTCGCAGATGTATTATTAAACGAATTTATTTAAAAAAAAACAAACCCTATATAACAGCTGATTATTTTAATGGTATTGAAACCATTGATTTGAACTTACTGATTGATTCCGGTTCTGGAGATGCTTTATGGCTGTTTGAGCAAAGTAATGATAAGATAATTCTTCCTTCAGATGCTTTTGAGGATTATTTAGGGCTTGGAATAAATGGAAATATATACGGAAAACGTTCAAAAGTTGCTTCATTTTCTATTGATGAATTTGAGTTCTCAAAAGTAAATACGGCATATCCTGACGTTGACATCAATGATACAATTATAAATCTGGGTGCACGAAACGGAAGTATTGGTGGGGAACTTTTAAAGCGATTTAACTGGACCATTGATTATAATAAACAGTTTGTAAAATTTAAAAAAAACAGATTTTATGGTGAACCTTTTCATTACAATATGAGTGGTTTAACTTTACAGCAAGGTGGATTTGCACTTGTAAAAGAGCAGAAGAGTATTAATTCAGACAGTTACCGTTTAAACCAAAATGAATCACATTCTGTTTTTAATCTGAATTTAAGCGATGCTGTAGAACTAAAACTCAAACAGTTATTTGAAGTTGTGGAAGTACGAAAAAATTCACCGGCAGATTTAGCCGGAATTAGAATTGGAGATGAGATATTAGAAATTAATAATAAGCCAGCTTATCAATATGAATTAAATGAAATAAATCAATTGTTTTATTCCCGTGAAGGAAGAATGATTAAAATGAAAATTTTAAGAAACGGTATCGAGCAAAAAATGAAATTTGAACTAAAAGATCTATAAATAAAAAACCCTCAAAATTTGAGGGTTTTTTAAAAGTAATTTAATTCTATATTAACCTTTAACAGTTCCTTTAATCTTTAAAGTTACTATAGGTTCAACTGCGTTTGAGTAAACACTAATTGATCTTCTGATTGGTCCAACACGCTTTGTGTCATATTTTACTTCAATTACATCAGAAGCTCCCGGGGCAATAGGACCACTTGGTTTTTTGGGGATTGTACAACCACAGGTTGACTTGATGTCTTCAATCACCAATGGCTGATCTCCAGTGTTGGTGAATTTAAATGTTCTTACACCATCTGAACCTTTTTCGATTTCACCGTAATCGATTGTGTCCTCTTCAAATGTAATTTTTGCTTGTGCTTGCGTGGCAAAACTAATTAAACCTACAGCAAGTATTAAAACAAGTTTTTTCATAATTTCTAAGTTTTTAAGAATTGCTAATGTATATACTTTTTAATCTTCAAGCAAATTAAATTATTCACTTTTATAATCATCAAGATATAACTACTTTTGCTTACTATTTCAAAAATCAGACCAAAAATGAGTATTTCTTCTAATTATGATGCCAAATCAGTTGAAAGTAAGTGGTACGACTACTGGATAAAACACAACTATTTTCATTCTGAACCGAATGAAAAAACTCCCTATACCATAGTAATTCCACCACCCAATGTGACAGGTGTACTCCATATGGGCCACATGCTCAATAATACAATCCAGGATGTGTTAATAAGAAGAGCAAGACTAAAGGGCTTCAATGCTTGTTGGGTTCCTGGAACAGACCACGCATCTATTGCTACCGAAGCAAAAGTTGTAGCAAAATTAAAGGATGAAGGAATCAATAAAAATGATTTGACACGTGATGAATTTTTAAATCATGCCTGGGAGTGGACAGATAAACATGGAGGGATAATATTAGAACAACTTAAAAAATTAGGTTGTTCTTGTGACTGGGACAGAACCAAATTTACTTTGGACGGCGATATGTCGGCATCAGTTATTAAGTCTTTTGTTGACCTGTATAACAAAGGACTAATTTACCGTGGCTACAGAATGGTAAACTGGGACCCAGAAGCACAAACCACCCTCTCTGATGAAGAAGTAGTTTTTGAAGAACAACAAGGCAAACTTTATTATGTAAGTTACAATATAGAAGGTAGCAAAGATACTTTGACCATTGCCACTACAAGACCTGAAACTATATTGGGAGATACTGCAATTTGCATCAATCCAAATGATGAACGGTTCAAACATCTTAAAAGCAAAAAAGCAATAGTTCCAATTGCAAATCGAGTGATTCCAATTATTGAAGATGATTATGTAGATGTTGAATTTGGTACCGGTTGTTTAAAAGTAACACCCGCTCATGATGAAAACGACAAGATGTTGGGAGATAAACATAATCTCGATATTATTGATATACTAAACCCTAATGGAACTTTAAATTCGTTTGGGTTACACTATCAAGGTAAAGATCGTTTTGAGGTTAGAAAATTAATAACCAAAGAGTTGGATGAAAAAGGACATTTGTTGAAAGTGGAAGACCATATCAATAAAGTGGGAACGAGTGAACGAACCAAAGCAGTTATTGAACCCCGCTTGAGCGACCAATGGTTTTTAAAAATGGAAGACCTTGCCAAACCTGCAATCAAAGCCGTTCTTGAAACAGATGAAGTAAAATTGTTTCCAAAGAAGTTTGACAATACATATCGTCATTGGATGGAAAACATTCGTGACTGGAATATTTCAAGACAACTTTGGTGGGGGCAACAAATTCCTGCCTTTTATTACGGTGAAGGAAATGATGATTTTGTAGTAGCTGAAACAAAAAAAGAGGCTCTTCTACTTGCTCGAAAAAAATCAGGAAACCAAGATCTTTACGAAAATGATTTAACTCAAGATCCGGACGCACTCGATACCTGGTTTTCATCTTGGTTGTGGCCTATGAGTGTATTTAATGGAATTCTTGAACCAGAGAATAAAGAATTCAAATATTATTACCCGACAAATGATTTGGTGACAGGACCAGATATTCTGTTTTTCTGGGTAGCAAGAATGATTATTGCTGGTTATGAATACACAGGAAAGCGACCCTTTGAAAATGTATACTTAACCGGTTTGGTAAGGGACAAGCAACGCAGAAAGATGTCAAAATCTCTTGGAAACTCTCCCGATGCCTTGAGTTTAATAGAAGAATATGGTGCAGACGGGGTGAGAGTTGGGTTGTTGCTAAGTGCTTCTGCCGGGAATGACTTATTGTTTGATGAACAATTGTGCAATCAAGGAAAAGGTTTTGCAAATAAAATTTGGAATGCGTTTAGACTGATTAAAGGATGGGAGGTTGCTGATGTTTCACAACCCGAATATGCTCAAAAAGCACTGGAGTGGTATAATGCCAAACTACAAAGCACTTTAGTTGAGATTGAAGACCACTACAATAAATACAGAATAAGTGATGCTTTAATGGCCACTTACAAGTTGGTTTGGGATGATTTCTGTTCGTGGCTACTTGAAATGGTTAAACCCTCTTATGGAGAACCAATTGACCTTAAAACCTTTGAAGATATCATAGTGGCACTCGAAAACAATTTGAGGTTGCTTCACCCATTTATGCCATTTTTAACTGAAGAAATTTGGCAAAATATTACTAAAAGAACTAAAGAGGAAGCCCTGATAGTCAATAATTGGCCGAAAATCAAGTCCTTTGACAATATATTAATTGCAGATTTTGAACATGCTGCTGAGGTTATATCCGGAATCAGAACCATTAGAAAAGAGAAAAATATATCTTTTAAAGAGACAATAGCACTTTCTGTTTTAAATCAAGAAAATGTATCTGGAGAATTTGATTCAATAATCATTAAACTGGGCAATATTGATACTTTAAA
>NZ_CAXBAN010000074.1:0-8626 GCF_963973675.1 uncultured Planktosalinus sp.
TGTTATGATTGGTGACATTTTACTTCTGGGGTTTTTCAATTCTCTGGGAATGCCAACTTCAACTACAGTCTCCATTATATTTAACCTGTTAGGGGCTGCTATAGCTGTTTCATTACTAAAAATTTACAACAATGATGAAAGTTTTTCAACCCTAGGAAATTATATAAATAGCGCAAAAGCGCTTGAAATCATTGTCGGAATTCTAATGTCTGTGGGAATTGCTTTTGTGGTGGGTGCTATTGTTCAGTATATAACCCGATATCTCGTGAGTTTTAACTTTGAAAAAAAGCCAAAAATTGTTCCTGCTATTTTTGGAGGAATTGGCATCACGGCTATTTTTTACTTTATCATTATCAAAGGTTTAAAGGGCACAGCTATACTGCCTGATCAATTAACAGTATGGGCCAATGATAATATGTGGTTATTCCTATTGTACAATTTTATCATGTGGACTATTATTTCCTTTTTATTAAACATTCTGATTAAGTTAAATGTTTATAAGCTAATTATTGTATTAGGAACCTTTGCACTGGCTATGGCTTTTGCAGGAAACGACCTGGTCAATTTTGTGGGTGTTCCCATTGCTGCTTTTCAAGGCTGGGAAGCGTGGACTGCCTCAGGAATAGCTGCTGATCAATATGAAATGACCGTACTAGCCAACAAAGTTAGTACGCCAATTTACTTGCTTTTAATATCAGGTCTCATAATGGTGTTGACTTTATGGTTCTCTGAAAAAGCGCAAAGAGTATTAAAAACCTCAGTTGATTTATCAAGGCAGGATGAAGGAAAAGAGCGATTTCAAGCTAATTTATTGTCACAACAACTAGTAAGAGCTTCAATGGTTTTAAATGCAGGAATTACAAAAATTCTTCCTAAGAGGATCAATGAATCCATTGAAAAAAGATTTAAAAAAGTAGAGCCTAATATCTATGAAAAACAAATAGAAGCTCCTGCATTTGACATGATAAGGGCTGCTGTAAACCTAATGATAGCTAGCCTGCTGATATCATTCGCAACCTCTTTAAAACTACCTCTATCAACAACCTATGTAACGTTTATGGTTGCCATGGGTACTTCATTAGCAGACAGGGCTTGGGGTAGTGATAGTGCGGTATACAGAGTTGCCGGAGTTCTCAATGTTATTGGTGGTTGGTTTATGACTGCAATAGCAGCTTCTTTAACCGCAGCAACATTGGCCTTCATTATTTTCACCGTTGGTGAGGTTTCACTTATTGTATTGTTTGCGATTGCCTTTATCCTTATCTTGAGAACATACATCAAAGGTAAAAAAGCCGCTGCTGAATTTAAAGAAGATGAGTTGTTGAGAAGAGCAGAAAGCACATCCATTAAAGGAATTATTGAAGAAAGCTCAAGCAACGTCTCAACCATTATCAAAAGATCAGGTAAAGTTTACTCAGCCACACTTGAAGGTTTGGCAAAGCAAAACATTAAAAAACTGAAGAACGCTAAAAAATATACTGCAAAACTTGATGATGAAGTAGAAGAGTTAAAAGACCACATTTTCTTTTACATTAAAAACCTTCAGGGTCATGATGTGGGTGCAAGCAGGTTTTATTTGTTGGCTCAAGACCATTTACAAGACATCACCCAATCACTAGAGTTAATTACCAAGGTAAGCTTAAAACATGTAAAAAATAACCACAAAGGTCTTAAGTTCAATCAAATTAAAGACCTTAAGGAGATAGAGGCTGAACTCTTGGAGCTTTTTAGTAGAATTAAAAAAGAATTTGACAATAAGTCTTTAGAAAATCTAGGTATTATATTAAATGAAAAACAAAATCTCTTAAACAAAGTTTCAGCTCAAATTGAAAAACAAATTGCCAGAACCAAGGACCCGGAATCAAGCTCGAAAAACACAACATTGTACTTTACGCTTCTTCTGGAAACAAAAGATATAATTGTTTCCACAATAGAAATGCTAGAACTTTATTTCATTGAATACAAAAAAGCAAGTGAAATTGAGAAGAAAGATATGCTATAGGTGGTGGTATTTAAGTAAATTAAAAAAAGGGTGGTGTAAATTTTACACCACCCTTTTTCATTATAAACACTCAAAACTAAAATTTATGACCCACACATCAAACAGTCATCATCTTCATCAGTATTTTTAGATTTAGCCAATAACTCCCTTAATTCCTGTGGGCTCATGGGTTTTTCATTTACATTATGAACACCTTCAACAACAGTTTCTTTGGGTTGAGGTACTGCTTTCTTTTCGTTGTTTAAAGTAAATTTAATAGCATCAACGGCAGACTTTGTTCTCAAATAATACATTCCTGTTTTTAAACCGCTTTTCCAGGCGTAAAAGTGCATTGAAGTCAGTTTTGCCATATTGGCGTTTTCCATAAACAGATTGAGCGATTGTGATTGGTCTATAAAATATCCTCTGTGACGCGACATATCAATAATATCTTTCATACTCAATTCCCAAACTGTTTTGTAAAGTTCCTTTAAGTCTTGCGGGATTTCTTCTATGTGCTGAATGGAGCCGTTTGCCCGCATTACTTCCTGTTTTAGGTCTTCATTCCAAAGCCCAAGCTCTACAAGATCTTCAAGCAAGTGTTTGTTTACTACAATAAACTCCCCTGAAAGCACTCTACGCGTATAGATATTTGAGGTGTATGGTTCAAAAGCTTCATTATTACCAAGGATTTGAGAGGTTGAGGCTGTTGGCATTGGTGCAACCAGCAATGAATTTCTCACTCCGTTTTTCTTGACTTCTTTGCGAAGTTTTCCCCAATCCCATCGACCGCTGAGTTCTTCATCCTTGATTCCCCATAGGTTGTGTTGAAACTCTCCTTGAGAAATAGGAGATCCTTTATAAGATTGGTAAGGGCCTTCTATTTTGGCCTCTTCCATAGAAGCTGTGACTGCTGCAAAATATAAAGTTTCAAAAATTTCCTGATTTAGCTTTTTTGCTTCATCACTGGTAAAGGGAATACGCAGCAATATAAAGGCATCAGCAAGACCTTGCACCCCCAATCCAATAGGTCTGTGGCGCATATTGGAATTTTCGGCTTCTTTTACAGGATAATAGTTTCGGTCAATTACTTTATTCAGGTTTTTGGTAACACGCTTTGTAACCTTGAATAATTCTTTGTGGTCAAATTCGCCATTTTTTATAAACATTGGCAAGGCAATAGAGGCTAGATTACAAACAGCAACCTCATCGGGAGAAGTGTATTCCATAATCTCTGTACAAAGGTTAGAAGAGCGAATGGTTCCCAGGTTTTTTTGGTTTGACTTTCTGTTTGCTGCATCTTTATAGAGCATGTATGGAGTTCCGGTTTCAATTTGCGACTCTAGTATTTTTTCCCAAAGTTCTCTTGCTTTGATTGTTTTTCGGCCTTTTCCTGCTTCTTCAAACGCTAAATATTTGTTTTCAAATTCTTCACTATGGCAATCATAAAGACCGGGACATTCGTTAGGGCACATCAGAGTCCAGCTGGCATCTTCCTGCACTCGTTTCATAAACAAATCTGGTATCCACATGGCATAAAACAAATCGCGGGCGCGCATTTCTTCTTTACCGTGATTTTTCTTTAGGTCCAGAAAATCAAAAATATCAGCATGCCAGGGCTCTACATAAATAGCAAAAGATCCTTTGCGTTTTCCGCCTCCCTGGTCTACGTAGCGTGCGGTATCATTAAAAACTCGCAACATAGGTACTATTCCATTTGAAGTTCCGTTCGTTCCTGCTATGTATGATCCGGTGGCTCTAATGTTATGAATTGACAACCCAATTCCACCGGCAGATTGTGATATTTTGGCTGTTTGCTTTAAGGTGTCATAAATACCATCGATGCTGTCGTCCTTCATTGTTAACAGAAAGCAAGAAGACATTTGTGGTTTCGGGGTTCCCGAATTAAAAAGCGTGGGTGTAGCGTGTGTAAAATATTTTTTAGACATCAACTCATAGGTTTCTTTAGCGGCCTCTAGGTCGTTAAGATGGATACCAATTGAAACCCTCATGAGCATATGTTGAGGTCGTTCTGCAACATTTCCGTTTATTTTTAACAGATAGGATCTTTCCAGTGTTTTAAATCCAAAGTAATCGTAATTAAAATCACGATTATAAATGATGGCTGAGTTGAGTTCATCGGCATTTTTTTGAATGACTTCATAAACCTCATCACTTACCATCGGGGCTTTTTTTCCTGTTCTTGGATTGACATACTCATAGAGGTCTGTCATTACTTCAGAAAAGGTTTTCTTGGTGTTTTTATGTAGGTTTGACACCGAAATACGAGCTGCGAGCTTCGCATAATCAGGATGTGAAATGGTGAGGGTTGCGGCAATTTCTGCTGCAAGATTATCAAGTTCTGAAGTGGTCACGCCATCATATAGGCCTTCAATAACCCTCATGGCTACTTTTACAGGATCAACACGTTCATTGAGTCCGTAACACATTTTTTTAACGCGCGATGTGATTTTATCAAACATCACGGGTTCTTTTCTGCCGTCTCTTTTTACTACATACATAATTTTTATCGCTTTTAGTTGGGAGGTTAATTTTTCGAGAAAACAATCCTGTTGCATTTTGGTAAAAACGCAATTATTTTCTTATTTAATTTTAATTTATTGTTCTTTAACTAGCTTCTAAAAGTCTTCGTCAAAGCTAATTTTATTGGTTTCTTTGTCCTTGTTTGTCACCCCGGCTTTTTGATATTCAGACACGCGTTTTTCAAAGAAGTTTGTTTTTCCCTGCAGGGAAATCATTTCCATAAAATCAAATGGGTTTTTGACATTGTATTCTTTTTCACATTCCAATTCTACCAGAAGTCTGTCAGTTACAAACTCAAGATACTGGGTCATTAGCTTTGAATTCATTCCGATAAGACTTACCGGAAGTGATTCTGTTATAAACTCACGCTCAATATTCAAGGCATCTATGATGATTTCCCGAATGCGTTCTTTGGAAACTTTATTTTTGAGGTGGTGATTGTGCAGGTGTACGGCAAAATCGCAATGCACGCCTTCATCACGTGAAATTAATTCATTGGAAAAAGTGAGCCCAGGCATCAACCCGCGTTTTTTCAGCCAAAATATTGAACAGAAAGCACCTGAAAAGAAAATGCCCTCAACGGCCGCAAAGGCTATTAATCGCTCTGCAAATGAGTCAGAATCAATCCATTTTAATGCCCAATCTGCTTTCTTTTTGATGGCCGGGAAGTTTTCAATGGCGTTGAATAGCTTGTCTTTTTCTACCTCATCTTTAACATAAGTATCTATCAAAAGTGAATAGGTTTCAGAGTGGATGTTTTCCATCATGATTTGAAAACCATAAAAGAATTTTGCTTCCGGGTATTGAACTTCATTTACAAAGTTTTCGGCCAGATTTTCATTTACAATCCCATCTGATGCAGCAAAAAATGCTAAAATGTGTTTTATAAAGTAGCGTTCATCATCATTCAGTTTGTTGTTCCAGTCAGTCATGTCCTGGTGAAGGTCAATTTCTTCTGCGGTCCAGAAACTGGCTTCGCTTTTTTTGTACCATTCCCATATATCATGGTGTTGTATTGGAAAAATAACAAATCGTCCTGGGTTATCGGTTAAAATGGGCTCTGCTGCATTCATAATTTCATTTCTTTTTTATGGGTTTTAACTCTGCTTTTTTTGATTAGTGTCGGGACTAACAAATATGGAAAATCACTATTGATTTTGAAAGGGATTTTTGTAAACGTTGTCAACAAAGTTTTCAACACACAAACTAATGAGCGTTCATGATATTTTGTTAAAATTAACGATTAACACTTTGATTTACTGTGTTTTAATTTTTTTTTATTGGCCTTATCAACAGTCTGTATGCTAGTGCCGTGAAGTCTTAATTGTACGGTGTTAAGCACACTTTTTGATTTTAAAAAAGGCTCTTAAAAAGGAGTTGATTTAAACAAAAAAAGTCGCCATAAAGACGACTTATTAAACATAAGTTATATTGAGTTATCCCAAATTATCCAAATCAATTTCGTCAATTAGATTCCACAAGTCATCAATTTTCATATCATTTCCTGTGGCTTTTACATAAAATCGATTGTCTTGCATTAATTGAATTACAGACCGGTTTCTTCTTTTGTCAAACTCTTCTATTGCTTTAATACCATTTTTGGTTACTGTTTTTCTAGATTTAAACTCGTCCTCTTCTTCAAATTCTGTTGAGAAAGCCATTCTTAAACCCGCCGTTGCCATGGCTCCCATTTCACCGGCTCCGTCTATAACTTCGATTTTGAATGATTTGCCTTTTTCTTCAGTGCTGTATGTGGCTTCAACTGAGGCAATTTTCATCATTCCCATTGCTCCTGTTTTGAAGGCTGTTCTTTTCATTCCGTCAACTTCATCTGGCAACCAGCTTTTCATTTCATCGTTTGATAATGGGGTTGTTTCGGAAAGTTTTTTTATATCATCCTGTATTTTTGTCGACTCTTTGATGATATTGTTGGTATTTACAACATTGTCTTTTGCTTCTTTTGCTTTTTTAACTACTGGATTGTCTTTGCAGGCAGAGAGAAACATTATTATTGCAAAAAATAGAATTCCTTTTTTCATGGGTTTTTGGATTTGTTTGTTATACTGTTAAGTAAATTTAAAAAATATTCTAAGATTATAAAAGAGGTGCATCCCCACACACCTTTTTTAATGAACAACAACTTTATTTTTTTTGAAATTTTTTTGTAGTTGTGAAGTTGTCTGAGGTGATTTTTAGATAGTATATACCCACATGAATGTCTGTTACATCTATTTCAACCAAGTTTTTATCGGGGTTCAATTGCCTGATTTTTTGACCTAAATTATTGATAATTTCTATGGTATCTATCAAATTTGTGGCTTGTATTGTAATTTTATCCATCGCTGGGTTTGGGTAGAGAATGAACTGCTTATTTTCAACACTTTCTGTATTCAAAAGCTCTGTTTCAGCGTCAAAATATAGGCCTCTTCCAGTAGTCCCGGAGGTTCCAGCAAAAGCGACACAAGGCAGGCCATCAGAGGTTTCTGCCACAGCGGTTGAAATTCTCGGAAAAACATTATTCCCACTATCTGAAATCACTTGGCCCTCTGAGCCAAGTTTTAAAACATATACTTTATTGTTTGCTCCTACTTCATCTACACCAACAGAAATAGAAATTTCTGTATGCCCGGACTGCCTTTTTATCCAAAGATCCGGTAATCTAAATTCAAAATCTGATGCACCGTATAATATTATATCATCAAGCGTTAAAACATTGTTTTCTATCCAATAGGCTTGCGTGTAATTTTCGCCTGAAATTTCTGTGTTTGTTATAATATTTACAAGGTCGTTGGGAGCAGCGTTTCTTTCAGCAATAATTGTTGCTTCTTTTGTATTAAAGTTTGGATTGTCTTCAATAGTTAATCTAGGACTCCAAGAAGCCGGGTCATTGTAGTTATTATTTGCATTATAGTATAAAACATTGACATTTTGACCGAGATGTGATGTATAGATAGACCCGTTATGTCCATAGGCTACACTCACATCTACACTGCAGGTATTTTGAACTATTGCTTCATCTACCCAGTTAAATCCATAGGTGCCATTTGTTGTACGAGCACTGTAAAGCCTGTGACATCCTCCTGAATTTAATTTATCATAAACAGCAAAAACACGCTGCAAGTCTGTATTTGAATTATAGTTTCTATCAACATCAAAATAGTTTACATTTGATGCAATCGTGGTTGCTACAAAACTGTTGTCTTCAATGCCCCATTTAAGCATTTGAAAATTATTTGTTTCTGTTAAAAAGTATAAATTTATATAGTTCCAGGTTGATCCTGAACCGTCAATAGAAATTAATTTTGCACGCGTAATTGGAGAAGTAATGTTTGCTGTTTTCCATAGTTCAAAGGTGTTTCCGCCGTCGAGAGAGCGATGTATATAGATAATGTCAAATGGCCCTCCAAAAGCAATGTCATTTTTATAATGTGAAATGTAAATATGTCCTTGGTGAGTTACCTCCAAATCTATTCCTCCATCCACCCAGTCATCGAGAAGGAGTTTATCTGTTGCCCAATCTTTTGTTGAAATAGGCTCTTCTCGTTGTTTAATTTGCGCCGGAACAAAAACACCGTTAAAAGCCATGTTTTTTTCTATTTCAGGTAATTTTCCACCATTTTCCACCGGTTTATATAAAGCTGCGATATCTGGATTAACCTCAGCCCAGGCGTTTTGAATAGCAAGTCTGTTTAATTCCATTTCTTGAACGGTGGTTTGTGGGTTTTCTTGTAATTGTTTTGCTTCCTCATATAAAGCTTCTAAAAGTTGTGTTTTTTCAACACTTGATGGTTCAATACCTCCAGTGATTTCTGTATCAATATTTTGAACCTGGGATAAACTGACACTGCTTAGAATAATTAGTATAAAAAGTAAAATTGTTTTTTTCATGGCATTTAATTTTAGTTTAAATAACTTTTTAAAAAGGTTGAATTCATAGTATTAGTTCAAGGCAACTTTTGTAACTCATTTTTAAAGCTTTATATTGACTTTTGTCCTGGTTTGCAAATACGTAATAAATGAAGCCATTCCTACCAATAAAGTTTGCTGAAAAAAATATCTCTGTAGTAAGGTGGCTAATTTTGATTGTGGCTTCATTTATTA
>NZ_CAXBAN010000075.1:0-8615 GCF_963973675.1 uncultured Planktosalinus sp.
AAGTGGTTGCCAATAAGTATGGAAACCTCTTCCAGATGTATGAAAAGATTGTCGATCAGAATCCGTATGAAACACCTATGATGATTTATCCTGCGGTGCATTACACCATGGGAGGTATTTGGGTGGATTACAATTTGATGACAACCATTGAAGGGTGTTATGCGATTGGGGAAGCCAATTTCTCTGATCACGGCGCCAACCGTTTGGGGGCTTCAGCATTGATGCAGGGTCTGGCTGATGGGTATTTTGTGTTGCCATACACCATTGGTGATTACCTTTCAAAAGACATCCGCACCGGAAAAATCTCAACCGATTTGCCCGAGTTTGAAGCGGCCGAAAACAATGTGCGCTCCCAGATAGAACACTTTATGAACAACAAAGGGACTAAAACCGTAGACCATTTCCACAAACGCCTTGGAAAAATCATGTGGGACAAAGTAGGGATGGCAAGAAATGCCGAAGGATTGAATGAAGCGATTGAAGAGATTGCGTCCTTGCGCGATGAATTTTACAAAGAAGTGAGAGTTCCCGGCATCGCAGACGGATTAAACCAGGAGTTGGAAAAAGCATTGCGTGTTGCAGATTTTCTAGAGCTTGGAGAGCTTTTCGCAAAAGATGCATTACACAGAAATGAATCGTGTGGAGGTCACTTCCGTGAAGAGTATCAAACTGAAGAAGGCGAGGCGTTGCGTGATGATGAAAACTTTGCCTATGTAGCTGCGTGGGAATACAAAGGAAAACCCAGCGAAGCAATATTGCATAAGGAGGAATTGAATTTTGAAAACATTAAACTGGTTACTCGTAGCTATAAATAAGATTTGAGACTTGAGATGTTAGGAAATAAACTAACTTCTCATTACTCAACACTAAAGTCTAAAAATATGAATCTTACTTTAAAAATTTGGAGACAGCAGAATAACAACGAAAAAGGAAAAATCGTTGATTATAAAATCAATGATGTTTCACCCGATATGTCTTTCTTGGATATGCTTGATATGCTCAATGAGCAATTAAACAACAAGGGGGAAGAGCCTGTGGCTTTTGATCATGATTGCCGTGAAGGTATTTGCGGCTCCTGCTCATTACAAATCAACGGTGAGCCACACGGTCCTGACCGTTTGATTACTACCTGCCAATTGCATATGCGCACTTTCAAAGATGGGGATACTATTTTTATTGAGCCATTCAGAGCCAAAGCGTTTCCGGTAATTAAGGATTTGGTTGTTGACAGAAGTTCGTTTGACCGCATACAGCATGCAGGTGGGTTTATTTCGGTAAATACATCCGGGAATACGATTGATGCCAATGCCATTCCCGTAAATAAACACGATGCTGATACTGCTTTTGATGCAGCAACTTGTATTGGTTGTGGGGCTTGTGTGGCGGCGTGTAAAAATGCTTCGGCAATGTTGTTTGTTTCTGCTAAAGTTTCACAGTTTGCCTTGTTACCACAGGGAAGAGTAGAAGCAACTGACCGTGTTTTGAACATGGTGCGTCAAATGGACGAAGAAGGGTTTGGAAACTGTACCAATACAGGTGCCTGTGAGATTGAATGTCCAAAAGGAATTTCGTTGGAAAATATTGCACGTATGAATCGTGAATATATGAGCGCCAGTTTGAAGGGGTAATTTATAATAGTTTGTAAAAACAAAAAGCGCCGAAGTTCTGAAACGAGTTCAGAGCGTGGCGCTTTTACTATTTTATCTCTTTACCGTCTTTATCAATAAAGTGGTATTCGAGATAGGTGTAAGCATCTCTTGGTTGAATTTTCACCCATTTTTTATGTTCTAAAAACCATTTAGAACGTATCGATGGAAAGCCTTTTATTAAGAAGGCTGCTATAAAAGGATGTGTGTTTAAGGTTATCTTTTTATAGTCTTTTTTAATTAATCTTTTTAAATCTGCATTAATCCTGTCTATGATTAAAATGGGAGCTTCAATCTCTCCGGCTTCGCCGTTAGGGTCGAGCTCACGGGTTTTAATATTCATTTCAGGTCTAACGCGTTGTCGTGTAATTTGGATCAATCCAAATTTACTGGGCGGCAAAATTTTGTGTTTTGCCCTGTCATCTTTCATTTCATCACGTAAGTGATTGAACAGTTGTTTTCTGTGGTTGGGGTTTGACATATCGATAAAATCGACAACAATTATCCCTCCCATATCACGCAGGCGGAGTTGGCGTGCCAGCTCTGTTGCTGCGATTATATTGACTTCAAGAGCTGTAGCTTCCTGACTATCTGATTTGTTTGAGCGGTTTCCGCTGTTTACATCGACAACATGGAGAGCCTCAGTGTGTTCAATGACCAAATAGGCACCTTTACTTCCTGAAACAGTTCGCCCGAAAGAGGTTTTTATTTGTCTTTCGATCCCAAATTTTTCAAAAATGGGAACCTTGGAGTCATACAACTTAACGATTGATTCTTTCTGTGGTGCAACTTCGTGCACATAATCTTTAATTTTTAAGTAAAGCGCTTCGTCATCAATATGTATTGCTGTAAAAGAATCATTGAGTAAATCCCTGATAAGGGATAGACCTCTGTTCATCTCACTCATTACTTTTGACGGGTGATGCGCGTTTTGTAGCTTTTTACACATTGCTGACCAACGGTCGAGCAAGTTTTGTAAATCTTTGTCCAGTTCTGCTACTTTTTTACCCTCTGCTACGGTTCTAATAATAACACCAAAGCCTTTGGGCCTGATGCTTTGTACCAATCGCTTTAAACGCTCTTTTTCTTCTTTGGATTCTATTTTTTGTGAAATAGAAACACGGTCTGAAAAGGGCACCAAAACAATATATCTCCCTGCCAATGATAACTCAGAACTAATTCTGGGTCCTTTGGTGGAGATAGGTTCTTTTACTATTTGAACCAAAATAGATTGATTTGATTTAATGGCTTCGTTTATCTTACCATTTTTATCAATATCTTTCTCAAATGGGAAATTCTTTAAAGAGTAATCTTTAAGTTTACCTGTGCTTACAAGTTTTGTGAATTTTAACAGGGATGGGAGTTGTGGCCCTAAATCCTGATAATGCAAGAATCCGTCTTTTTCGTATCCTACATTAACAAAAGCGGCGTTGAGACCCGGAACAGTTTTGCGGGTTTTGGCGATAAACACGTCGCCAACAGCAAATTCACTGTCGTCCTCTTCCTTGTGTAATTCAATTAGTTTTCCATCTTTAAGAAGGGCAAAATCAACTTCTGAGGAACTGGATCTGATAAATAATTCGTAGTTCACTCTTAGTAATTTTTATCCGCCCCGTTTTATTTGCTTAAAAAGCATTTCAGGACAGATGGATTAAACAATATTTCTCACAGGTTTCTTACTTGAGCGTAAGAATAATACCCGGTGAAACCTTAATTTGACTTCAATGGTTTACCCAAAAACTATTGATTGTCTGTAAAATTTCTTTTTCAAAGAACGTAATTCTCTTAACTAAAAAAAGTAGTTAGAAACTACTTTTTCTTATGGCGATTAGCGCGGCTTCTTTTTTTGCGCTTATGGGTTGCTACCTTGTGTCTTTTTCTTTTTTTACCACTTGGCATAGTGTGTCTTTTTTAAGTTATTAATTATTTTACAGCAACATTTTCTTTTACACTTTCTACAAAAACTTTTGCAGGTTTAAATGCCGGGATGTTGTGTGCTGGAATTTTTATCGTTGTATTTTTTGAAATGTTACGACCAGTTTTTTCTGCTCTTGTTTTAATAATGAAACTTCCAAAACCACGTAAGTAAACATTGTCTCCACTTTCTAATGAGGTTTTTACTTCTGCCATAAAACTTTCTACAGTTGCCTGTACATCTCCTTTTTCCATTCCTAGCTTTTCTGATATTTTAGCTACGATATCTGCTTTTGTCATTCTAATATAATTTAGGGATTAAAAAATTAATTTTTTTACAAGACCGCAAATATAAGGATTTTAAAATCAACAATACAACCCTAAGGGATTAAAAAATAAACAGATATATGTTTTTTTTATTTTTTTAGGTAATTTTAAACCAATTCCCAACTTTTATTTTACTATTCAGATTGTCAGGGGGTTATTACCTGAATATTCCCTAAAGTTTTTTAAGCTTAAACTATTTCTCTCCTGAAGCATTTATTTTAACCAGTTTTTGATGGCCACTTGTTTGCCAATAATTTCACGAAGATTTTCTATAGCTACCCGTTCCTGAGTCATAGCATCCCTTTGCCTGATGGTAACTTTATTATCTGTTTTTGTGTCGTGATCTATTGTGATACAAAAGGGTGTGCCGATAGCATCTTGTCTGCGGTAGCGTTTTCCAATAGCATCTTTTTCATCATAAGCTACTTGAAAATCCCACTGTAGGTCTTCAATGATTTTTTGTGCTATTTCCGGTAAACCGTCTTTCTTAATTAATGGGAGTACTGCTGCCTTTGTGGGTGCAATCACAGCAGGTATTTTCAATACCACACGCGTGCTGCCATCTTCCAGCGTTTCTTCCTCAAGTGCTTTGCTAAATACCGCCAGAAACATTCTGTCCAGGCCAATAGAGGTTTCAATGACATAAGGCACATAGCTTTTATTCAATTCCGGGTCAAAAAATTGGAGCTTCTTGCCTGAAAACTCTTCGTGCGCTTTTAAATCAAAGTCAGTTCTTGAGTGAATGCCTTCCAGTTCTTTAAAACCAAAAGGAAAATCAAATTCAATATCGGTAGCGGCATTGGCATAATGCGCTAATTTTTCATGGTCGTGAAAACGGTAATTCTCTTTGCCTAAGCCTAATGACATATGCCAATTATAGCGTACTTCTTTCCAGTATTCGTACCATTTTAATTCTTCGCCGGGACGCACAAAATATTGCATTTCCATTTGTTCAAATTCACGCATTCTGAAAATAAACTGGCGGGCAACAATTTCATTTCTGAAGGCTTTACCAGTTTGAGCGATACCAAAAGGCACTTTCATTCTCCCTGTTTTCTGTACATTCAGGAAGTTGACAAAAATTCCTTGTGCTGTTTCAGGGCGCAGATATAAATCAGTTGCCTTGTCTGCAGAAGCACCTAACTTTGTGCCAAACATCAGGTTGAACTGTTTCACTTCTGTCCAGTTTTTAGAACCGGTTAACGGGTCTGCAATTTCTAATTCTTCTATAAGGGCTTTGACATCGGCCAAATCTTCGTTTTCCAAAGATTTTGCCAGGCGCTTTACAATTTCATTTTGCTGTGTGCGGTATCTGATGACACGCTCATTGGTTGCTACAAACTGTTCCTCATCAAAGGCGTCACCAAAGCGCTTTTTGGCTTTATCAATTTCCTTGAGTGCTTTTTGATGCAGTTTTTCGGCATAATCTTCTACCAGGACGTCGGCACGATAGCGTTTTTTGGAATCTTTGTTGTCAATAAGCGGGTCGTTGAAAGCATCAACGTGACCGGAAGCCTTCCAGGTAGTAGGGTGCATCAAAATGGCGGCATCAAGCCCCACAATGTTTTGGTGCATTTGCACCATGCTTTTCCACCAGTATTCACGAATATTGTTTTTTAACAAAACCCCGTTTTGTGCATAGTCATACACAGCATTAAGACCGTCATAGATTTCACTGGAGCCAAAAATGAATCCGTATTCCTTGGCATGTGAAATCACTTTCTTAAAATGTTCTTCTTTGTTTATCATAGGGCAAAAATAGAAAAAACCGCCTCGAAAATTGCCGAAGCGGTTTTAAATTTTGTAATAAAATGTGTTATTTAAGTTCTAAAATAGAATTAGCGACCATACGTGGTCCATCAAACACATTGATGTGATAAATTCCTTCAATCAGGTCATCTTCAACTGCATTCACCAAAACACAAACATCCAACTCCTCATTTTCGTAAAAAACGTTTGAAGTAGCACTGTAAGTCAAAATTTTGTCTTCAAAATTAACAATTGATTTTTCCCCCAGCACATTGTTTTCAGGGTTGATGACTTGTATGAAAAGCAATCTGTCACCCGATTCAGCAATTTCATTGGCATTGATTGTAAAACAGGTCCTGATTTTGTCAGCTCTTCGGGAACGGTTTGTTTCAACTATTTTACCGCTGTTTCTAACAAGCACCCCTTTTGCGTCGAGTCGCGTTACCTTTAAAGCCGCTCCTTTTGCAACCACTTCAGCTAGGGCTTGATTTTGTAGAGAAATAGAGTCAACCTTTTTAACAGTTTCATCAAGAACCAACGCCGTACTGTCTTTTTCCAATTGTAATTGCTCGGTTACAATTCTTAAACTATCTGCGCGCCTGAAAAGGACATTGCGTTCATTTTTTAAGTTGTTGATTTCAACGCGATACCTCCTTATGAGATCCAAATTTGCTTGAGCATCTTTCACAGAATCGAGCAAAACGACTATGCGGTCTCTCGCTTCCAGAAGTTGTAAGTCTTTGGACTGGTTTTCTTCAATGGTCAGATTATAATTGACCAGCAATTCTTCCAATTCTTTTTCAATATCCATTTTTTGAATTTCAAGATTGGTAGTGGCCTTTTGTGAATCCTGATAAAGTTTAATTGTAAATACGGTTAAAGCAACAAGCAATAAAGCAAGAATGCCAATAAACCATTTTAGGGCAGTGTTTTGTTTTTTGTTCTCGGTTTCCATTTGGTTAGGTTAATTTTTGTAACTTGTAATATTAAGCTAATGTAGTTGAAGAAATCTTAGCAGTGTGTTTAAAAAACGATAAAGTGTTAAAATTAAATGTTAAATATTTTCTTTCCTAAACTATGCAGGGGTTGCCAAAGAGAACTTTTGTCAGAAGAGGCAGAAATCTGTACTTATTGCAGGCATAGTCTTCCTTTAGCGTGCTTTCACCAAAGTGGAAGTGATGAAATGCTTCAGATATTTTTTGGAAGAATTCCTGTTGAAAATGCGACTGCTCTGCTGTATTTTAAAAAAAACGGACTGACCCAAAAATTTGTGCACGCATTGAAATATAAAAGAGTCCAGACTATTGGATCTGAATTTGGAAAATGGCTTGGGGCTGAACTTTCTGAATGTAAAGCCTATCAGGAGGTTGATGCAGTAATCCCGGTTCCCCTACACAAGAAAAAACTGAGACAACGAGGGTATAATCAAGTAGAATTGTTTGGAATAGAAATTGCTCAAGCCCTAAATGTTCCTTATATAGACGACGTTTTGGTGAAAATTACGCCCACAAAATCACAAGTATTCAAAGAGCGTTTGAGCCGAATTTTCAGTCAACAGGAAGTGTTTGAAGTTCAGCAACTTCAAAAAATTAAAGACAAGCACCTTTTAATTGTGGACGATATTGTGACTTCAGGAGCAACTTTGGAAGCGTGTACTTCAAAACTTTTAAAAGCCGGCAAAGTAAAAGTGAGTTTTGCAACCATTGCAATTACTAAATAAATTTAGATTGAATACAATCAAAATGTATCCGGCAAAATTTGCACTATTTTTTTGCATCTTTGCAGTATGAAGGGTAATTACTTATACATTGTATTTCTGCTGTTGTTTTCATTGTCTTTTATTGACTGTGCTAAACGCGGAAATCCTGAAGGGGGTGCACGAGATACCATTCCGCCGGTAATTTTAAAAGCAGCTCCTGAAAACTATTCCACTAACTTTAAAGGAAACGAAATCACTATTCAATTTGATGAGTACATCAAACTAAAAGACCTTCAAAATCAACTAATTATTTCTCCCCCTCTTGACAACCAACCCGTAATTACTCCTTTCGGTACTTCAAAAACCTTAAAAATTGTTATCAATGACACCTTAAAAGAAAACACTACATACACCATCAATTTTGGGTCTAGTATAGTTGACAACAATGAGGATAACAGTTTTGATTATTTTAAATATGTATTTTCAACCGGGACTTACATTGACAGTTTAAAAGTTTTAGGAACTATAACAGACGCATTAAATATCAAACCGGACGAGAACGTAACTGTTATGTTGTATGAAATAAATGAGCAATTTACTGATTCGGTTATTTATAAAAGCAAACCGTTCTATGTGGCAAGTTCTCTAAGTGCACCTGGCTATTTTTCAATAGAAAATATTAAAGAAGGAAGCTATTTGTTAGTGGGTTTAAAAGACAATAACTCGAATTATAAATTTGATCCAAAGGTTGATAAAATTGGTTTTTTGGATAAGCCGATTTCAATTCCTGAAGACACTACCTATAACATTAACCTGTTTAAGGAAACTCCTGACTATTCAATGATTCGTTTAAGTTCAAGCAATCGTCAAAAACTTCAATTTGGATATGAAGGCAATGCAGATAGTGTACAAATAGAATTATTGAATACTAAACCTTCAGGATTTAAATATGTTATTACCAAAGAAAAGGGTAAGGACACTTTAAATTATTGGTTTACACCTAAAATCGAGACAGACTCTTTGTCTTTTAAAGTAAGTAGTCGCTCTATAACAGATTCGCTCTCTGTGAGACTGAAAGAAGAAGAAACAGACAGTTTGGTGGTTTCTCCTCTTAAATCAGGCACCTTATTACTTGATGAGCCCTTTATTATTTCTGCAAACAATCCCATTTCTGCTTTCGATAAAGAGCGTATTCAAATAATTGACAAAGATTCTGCCTCTGTAGATTTCAATACTGAGTATGATTCTTTTCACAACACAATGAGACTTTTGTTTAAAAA
>NZ_CAXBAN010000076.1:0-8609 GCF_963973675.1 uncultured Planktosalinus sp.
CCGTATGTACCACATAGCCTTCTGGTTGTCCAAAAAACATCAGTTCACCGTTTTCATACTGGAATCCATTAATGTAATCTGTAGTTACGGTTTGGCTATTAACGATAAAACGCTTTTGTAATTTAACGCCGCTAGCGGTATAATCGTATTCAATGCTTTGACCATTTGTGAAAACCACCCGCTCCGGCAGACTGAGGTAATTGTATTCTATAAGATCCACCCCTTTTGAGGAATCTGAAATCATATTGCCATTAGCATCATAGCTGTAACTTCTCACCACCGGGGTCGTTTGCCCATTAGTGGTCTGTGTGCCACTTAAACTGTGTAGCTTGTTGCCGTCATAATGGTACTGGAAGTTGTGGTTGCCGTTTTGTAGGTTTCGGTGCAAAGCGGTAATGTTACCGCTTTTGTCATAAGTTACCTGGCTGAGATTAAAATCACTGTCTGAAAAGCTGGCTTTTTTTAAACGGTTAAACGAGTCATAAGCATATTTATAATCTCTTTTCACCTGATCGCTTGCAGACTGCCAAATCACCTGTGCTATATTGCCGTTGAACATGGGTTTGAAGCTTGATTCTTCATTAAATGTTCTTCCCATTGTGTCATAATTTAACTTATAAGCAAAAACATCATCGCCCAGGTTTCCCGGTTCATTGACATGGGTAACCATGCCACGGGCATTGTATTTATAATCTATCTTTTGCAAGGCATTGATTTCTTTGACTTGCAGCACCCACTGGCTAGTATCCAGTCCTTTCTGTACCAATACATTATCTATGGTCACTTCTTGACCTAAACCTGAGGGGTTTGAACCAGTCATTTCAAATTGAATAAAATGGCTACCTGTTTGCATTGGCGTGAAATTGGCAATAAACGTTCCAGAATGCAATACAGGTTCAAAATACAGTTTTGTGGAACCATTCCAAATACTAAACTCTAAATCTGAATTAAAATTCGTAAGATCAATATCGAGCGAGATGGTATATGTTTCTCCTTGTACAAAATCAAAAAACCCCTTAACAGCATCGCCGGGATTATAAAACCCAATGTACATTTTTTTGTTTTCAATCGCTAACTTTGTATAGCTTTTATCTTTTGTTTGCCAGTTGCCTGATACTTCTTGAGAATCAAAAGTATTTTTAACTTCTTTACTTGTGAGTGAAGAGCTTCCTGCAACGAGTTCATATCCAAAAGATTCATCTTCAGGTTCCACATATTTTATATGAAGTTGACCAATGGCGTCATATAAAAACCCATTGATTAGTTTTTCAGGATTGTTGTTTACTTTTTGATATTGGGCTTTTAATCTTTCGGCATGGTCATAAACAAATCGATCTGTAATAAGTATTTCATTGTCTGAAAGCACCCTTTTGTGTGTAGTTATAGATTTTAAAGGTTTTCCTGTAAAGTCAATTTCAGAGTCCACAATGGTATAGCCCCCTAGATGGTTAATATTATGTGACCTCAAAGGTCTAGCTTTTTCATCAAACCACGAGTAGCTTTTGTTCCAAGTATCATCATCAATGGTTCTAGTCCAAGTTGCGACCGCAATACCTTTAACATTTGTAGTTATATTTTGGTTTAAGATTGTGACAGGATTAACTGGCTTGTCTGGATCATAAAAATTATAGTCGTCATAATAAGTTACAGTTAATATTTGAATACCAATGACTGGAAAAGCATTGTTGGTATAACCAATTGTGACATCACCAATTGTGGTTTGACCTCTAACTTCATTATGTGTGTTGTTTGGTTGTGCCAATCTCCATTCGTCTGCTTCTTCCTGAAGTACTTCCCTAGAAATGGAGACCCCACTTTCATAGGTACCAGTATAAACCACTCGCCCAAATTTGTCATATTTAGTATAAAGCCATTTTCCCTCTGTTGCAAGTTTAGGGTCTTGAACCAAAACTGGTCGGTCTTCTTCATCAAATACCACCCGTTCCCATCCACTTGTCCCTGGTATTCGCTTGGCAATCTGTCTTCTTAACCCATCATATCTGTATTGATAACATAGCTCATTTAATATGTTTTGATCAATATTTCCATTTTGAGGCTCTGCTTTAGGTGGTAAAATAAAAGTAAGGTTATTATAATCATCATACACATAATATGTATTTATACGAACACCGTCAATATAACTTCTTTTTAATACCACCAATCCTTCTTTATTCTTAAATTCTTCAGTGGTATTGTTCAGGCCATTTACCCAATTTTCATCCTTAATGATCGAGATTGCTAACTCATTGGGTTCATAAAAACTGCCGTCATCAACGAGAGTAGGGACAAAACTACTGGTTAGTGCTACTTTAAAGTGCTTTACATCATTGGCTTTATTAAATTGATAATCAAATTCTACTTCATGCCCACTACCAATTTTCCAAGAATTTCCGGGACTGCCTTGTCTTTTTATCCTGTTATGGGGTGAAAGCTCAAAAACACTTTCACTAAAAGGGTCTTGTGTAGCCACATAACTGTTTTCTATTTTTGAACTGCTGTAAAATTGTTGAGTCTTATTTTTTGCGTGAACATCATAATAACCGGAGACAGTACTTAAGCGTCCATAAGGTAAATAATTTTTTACATTTCTTCCAAAGCGGTCATATTCCACATATTGTACAATATCCTGTTCAAAACCACCTACATTATAGGCAATTTGTTGCATGGGTCTTCCCATACCATCAAAGTAACTGATAGATTCTGTTTTTTCTTCTATATCCAAAGTACTTATCTGTGAAACTGTGCTTACGGGAACTCGGGGTTCAACGGTATACGAAAAGTTGAGATCATTGATGTTTAAACCCGGGTAAGTGGGTAATGGATCTTCGGTTATAGGTTGAACCGGGGTGATATTTAAAACATAACCCGGGGGTTGTTCACACTGAATCAGAAATTGATCGGGGTCACCATAGCCGTCCTCATTTTCATCTAAATACCAAATAGTTCCGGGGTGGATAGCTGCGTTATTATCATTGCAATCATGAGCTCCATAAATATAAGACGGTGTTTCAATTCCAGGTGGGATGGAAACCAAACCGGTTGCATATACGTAACCGGTTGGTTGTGAACATTGGATTATTGGAGTTGCATTGTGGTTACCATAACCGTCACCGTCAATATCAGGATACCAATGTGTATTTGGATTAAGAAAGAAATTAGAATCATCACAATCCAATGCATTTGAAATATAGCCTGGGGGAGCAACACAACCTGTCACACTTATGTTGGGGTTACCAAAACCATCTCCATCAGCATCCCTGTAAAAAATAAAGGTAGTAATATTAGGGTTTGTATCATCACAATCATCATCGTTAGCGACATATCCAGTGGGTTGCACACAAGAATTCACCCAAATATTTGGATTTCCAAACCCATCATTGTCAGCATCTATATACCATCTAATATTATTATGAATTAAAGGATTAGTATCATCACAATCATAATTGTTATTTGCCCAACATCCACCGCCAGGAGGTGAAGATTGTGGAGGTCCACAAGATTCAATACCTATTTGACCATAACCCCATCCATCACAATCATTATCAGGATACCAAGTATCCATTGAGGAATAGTTTGGGTCATTATCATTACAATCATGACAATAAATGGAATAGCCGGGTGGTGGAGTGGTACTGGGAGAACAAATACCCGCAGTATTGTTTCCTACACCATCTTCATCTGAATCTTCCCAATACCAATATAGGTCATAGCCCTTCTGTTGTTGTCCATTACAGTTGGTGAGAGGCTCACATACAGGTTCTTGTGCAATTATTATATTGCTTGCTAATAAAAGTATGATTAAATAAAAAACCTTTTTTTTCATCTTTAAATTTTTAACGGGGGGTACAATTTATGCTTGAAAAAGAATGATAACCGTTGTCACTCTCTGTTTCTCCTGCTACCAAAGACGCCTTTACATTTATATCAGCAGTATTACAAAAATCGTTTCTTATGGATATTTGGTCACCATTTATAAAAATTGCAAATTGTGATTGGTTTGTTCCAGCAGAAAAATCATATTCCCAACTGTAAGTATAGTTTCCGCCGTCAGATGCTATTACCTTAAAAATTACATTTTCATTTCCAGACATTATTTTTTCCAAATGTAACGTTAAGGGTTCTTGATTATTGGCTCCAATATCTTCATTAATTATCAGGCAGTCGGGTGTTTGAGTTGATTCTGAGGAATAGTTAAATGGTTGAGAACGATATTGATATTCATTTTTCTTAATAATATTACCTTCTAGATCCTTAATATGGTCTAGACGATAAAAGTCATCATAAAAATAAGACTGTGATCTTCCCCTTGGATCTGTGACACTTGTAGTGCCTATAGTAGGCTTATAAGTATAAGTTGTTACAAATGCTTGAGGTAGCCCATCTCTTATTTTTTGAAGTTCTGTTTTTAAAGATGTCTCATTTGGAGGATTATTAAGTATTGACATGTTAACCAAAGAAATAGCCTGACTATGGACTGCACCCTCTATTTTTGCCACCAATCGCTTGTCATTGTAGCCATAAAGATAAGATGTAATAACTTCTGTCTTGTTTTTTTCATTTATTACATTTCCAAAGTTATCTATGCTTAATAGAATTTGTGACAATCTAAATTTTGGATTTGCCCCGTTAAAATCAAAATCAGGGGGAGTACCATTTCCGGTTCCATCCCAATAATAACTGTATTTTGGAAAAGGAACACCGGTTAAGTCCCATTTAACAGCAGTGGCACTTTTATATAAAGTTGGGTTGTTTCCACGCTTAAAGCTACTTCTGGAATAGACTAAAGGCGAGAGTAAATTATATTCAAGGACCTCAGGAAAATATTCAAACAGATATTTATTTTCCGTCTCTTCCAGGTTTCCTTCACTATCATAAATAGATGTTTTTGTAAGTAGTCCTGTCATTAAATCATATTGAGACATAACTTGGGTAATGAATTGGTTGCCATTTTCATTGACAATATTTTTTTTCATTCCAAGGTTTATATAATAACCCTCACCTATTGGTCTTAATAACCAGTAGTTTATTTGTTCAGAAACTACATTATTATTATTGTCAAATACCTGTATTTTATTAGGTAATCCAATTTTTCTATTGTCTGAGATACCTGCATCATAAAAAGTCACAGTTTTCCCCATTATCCCATTCAAATCATTTTGCTGTGATACTTGACTATAAAAAACAAGCAAGTTGTCTTTGGAAATTTTAGGTAAAGCATAGCAATAATAATTTCTTGTTTTTCTGGTTAAAACAGGATCGAAGATTTCATTTACAATAACAACATCTTTTTGAAATGCTTTCCCTTCACTGTTAAATTCTAATTGACCGTCTATTAATTTATAAATTTTAATAGTGTTACTAGTGGGTGTTTCAACAAGAAATACCTCTTTTCCAATGGCATGCGTGGGAAGGTTTCGAAAAGGGTTCTTTTTTAAATAATGACCATTATCCAAGCTATAATTGAATAAACTGTTATCCTTTTTTAGGGAAATAATTTTGGAAAATGCACTACCACTTGAGTGGTTTCCATTTCTGGATGACAAATACAAAAGATTATTACCATCTGATTTTGAAAAAATAGTATTAGAAGGGTAATCATTTAAAAAAGTAATAGATAAGTCGTTGTTTAATCTAAATAATTTATTATGGCCAAGTATATATTTAGAACCAAAAATTTCATTGCTTTGTTTAGTGTCTGTTGATCCAATACTATATGAATCAGGATCAATAAAACTGTTCCATAAACCTGTATTACTATTAAAATATTTAATTTCTGTTTGTAAAAAACTTGTATTATTTGGATTCTCAATAGGTCCTAACATTATATCATTACCAAAGCCTAATCTGCTGGTTTTATTTTCGTAATCAGATGACCCAACGTGAGTTGCTGTTAAACTAGTTGTTATCCAGGAGCCCATACCTCTATACCTAGAAGCTTTTACACCATATAAATTATAATTATTCCAATCAGCTACAGCAAAAAAGTTATTAAATAAAGGATAGGAGATTAGGTCATCATTAATACTTCCAAATCCAGATTGGTCTTTGCTTATAAAATTGTAATCCTTATTCCATCTTATAAAATATTCAGGATTGGCATTGGCATTTACTTGAGCAAAGGAATTCTGCCCATACCAGTAACTGTCATAATTGCCACTGCCGGATGTTTCAAGCCCTATCCCTTGGGAAGTAAAATTCTTCATTTGAATATTACCGATAATATCCCAATAATAAAACTTAACTTGATCTGGACTTGTATCCTTGTTATGTTGTATCAAATAATTGTTAGCTGCGGTGTAGTAATATGTTCCTGAAGAATTAGGAGTGTTATATGAATTGGAATTATTCCAGGAGTCTCCATTCCACCGGTCAAAATAAATTCTATCCTCTTTAGGATGCCCAACAGCATAAAAATCTTCGCCGGCCATCAATACAGGGTGCATTTGAGATGACCCTGAAACACTCATCCAGTTATAACTCATAGGTACCGTCCAGGTAAATCCATCATTTTTTAATCCAAAACCAAAAAATTTAAACTGACCGCTTGAATAACTTCTGTAAAGAATAGCAAAAAAGGTTTTTCTGTGGACGATTTGTATATCTAAATACTGTTTTCCATTCACGGTTTGAATTCCTACATTAGGCAGGATTTTAAGAAATTGATCCTCCCATTTATTTCCATTCCAGGTTAAAACACTAACCGTAAGGTTCCCGCCATTGTAAGGGTTTCTTGACAATTTTATGATGTAGTCTCCTTGAACAATAAAAGAGGCTTGATCTGAACTATTAATTGTGGTTACTTGGTCAACTTCAATTTCATTCACTGCATATTGGTAGCTAACACGACCTTTGGTGGGGAGTATTTGATGGGTTAAAGAACCATAAAAAGGGGAGTAAAAATTTTCATCATATTGAAATTCCCTAAAGATTTGTTCATCATTGTTACTGTTTACTAATATCACTTTTTCTAGTAATCTTTTCCTTAAGTCACCAGACCCAATCAAAGTATAGTCAAAGTTATATTTATACAAAAACTGTTGTTTTTCATCATAAGCCTCGACTGATGTTAAGTATTTTCTCTCATAGTTTTCTTGATATGCGTCAGGTTCTAATGCTTGGTTGGTATTAGGCTCATAATATTCGTCATTTGTTTTTTCTTGATAAACAAATCTTATTTCTTCACCTAATGGACCAATTATTTTTTTTAAATAAGTTGCTTCAGTATGTTTGATCGAGCCGGTGTTATTTAAGGATTGTTCTACATTTATATATTTATACTCCACTTTGTTTCCAAACATATCCTCCACTTTTGTTATGTTCCATGAAGAACCTTGACGGCTTGCATTGGTTTGGTTACTATCCCCAATCCAGTTGTCCCAATAAACAGACCAATCCACGTTTGCATAGGTATACTTGTATCCATTCTCCTTTATAATTTCCCACTTTTCTTCATTAGGGTAGAAATATACTTTCCAAGGTTTGTGCATAGTGAGTCTGAACTCGATTCTATTTATTGTCTTGTTTATAGCTATCAACTTATTTAATCCTCCTTCAAATAAATAAAAAGTATCATCATCCCTTGCAGCAGTAAGTTTATTATCGGCCACAATTCTTGAAAACTGCATATTCCAGCCTAATCCCAATGCACCTGTGGGGGAAAACTCATTTGAATATTTTGCATTTTTCACAACTTGTGCCCCGTCATAGCTTATTCCAAAAGAAGCGTTTAAGTCCTTATATCCTTTAAGGGATATTAGGTTTAATGATAAATTAAGTTTACCGTTGGATTGATTTACAGATGATTGTGAACCAGCATTGCTGTTAAAACTCATTGTCTCTGGAACGGTAACATCCTTTTGAGATTGGATATTGGATGATATACAAATGCAAATGAGAAATAATATTTTTTTCATGGATCAATAAAATTAATTTCAATGCAATTATAAAAAAAATTAACTTATTGTTGTTAATTTTAGTTAATTAAATTAAAATTATTTGTTAAAAGAAAACTCAGGAGAGAGGTTTAATTACAATATCAACCAATAATACTACTCAACTTGAACATGGGCAAATACATGGCTATTAGAATTATTCCAACGATAATTCCAACAATTAAAGTCAATAAAAAATTAAGGAAATTGGAAATAATTTGACCTTGGTATTTGGCTTCAGTACTGTACTGGTCGTAAAGTTTTTGAAATATATATTCAGTCTTGTTAGTCTCTTCAGCTACTTTTAAAAGGGCAAGCATTTTTTTATCATAAAATGAGTGCTTTGCAAATGCAGTACTAAGTTTGTCACCTTGTATGATGTCTTTTTCAATTATTTTCAAAGTGCTTTCCAAAGGATAAAATCGTATCATATCACTAACCAACCCAATGCCGTTTACAATTCCAATTTTTGCATTGGTCAAAAGTGACATGGCTTGTGTAAACTGGATCAAATAAATCCTTTTGATGTATACACCCAACACGGGAAGTTTGAGTAGAACTATTCCGGTAAATCGATAAAACCAATTTTTCTTGGACACTACCTTTAGTCCAACAAGTATCCCAAAAATGACAAGAAAGATGTACCATTTATTTTCTGTCATCAAATTCGAAAATGAA